>CAYGZJ010000051.1:0-7828 GCA_964354335.1 uncultured Planctomycetales bacterium
AAGTCATGTTTAAGGAGCCAACCTTTAGAGATACGGAAAGCTCTTTTGTTGCGCTTGTCGGACTTGGATAGCGCCCGCGCTTTTAATCTGATACAGCCGCATCTATGCAATGAGAATTTCCTTATTCGTCAGACTGCGGTTATCGCTCTTGGGCAAAGCAATAAACCTCAATATTTTGCGCCGGTTCTCCAAAGTGTCGAGGATCCAAGCTGGCGGGTCAGGCAGGCAGCAGCGGTTTCTTTGGGCGCGTTTGATAAACCCGAGGTTTTGGCGCCGCTACGAAAATTATCCAATGATCCTAATGCATTGGTACGCCAAGCGGCATTGGTGTCATTTGCGCAGATTCCCGATGCTCCGGTGCTAGAGTTAGTGACGCGGCTTGCGGATACGAGCCCAGAAGTTAGGCTGGTGGCAGCGCAGATTTTGATTCCGAAAGTTGAGACTGATTTACAGCTGCAGAATTCGTTTGTGAAGTTAGCTCAATATGACAGACAGCCTTTGGTACGTTCAATCGCGACCTTAGGACTTGCCAAAGTTGAGAAACCCGAAGCGGTGCAAGTAGTTAGGCAAAATTTATCGTGTGGCGACTGGCGGGTGCGCCAAAGCGCTACATTAGCATTGAGTAAAGCTAATGTTGCTGATACAATGAAAGACATGCGGGCTCTGTTGCAGGATAATCATTATGCTGTACGGCAAGCCGCGCTGTATACATTGCAAGACAGAATTAATCTAGAGCCGCAGCTGGTAAATGATGTGAAACCGTTATTGAACGATCTGCATTGGCAGGTGCGTCAGGCAGCGGTGAATGCAATCGGCAGCGTCGATAGTTATAAGGTGCCGAAGGTTGAGAAATTTATTGTGCCGAAGCTGCAGGATCCGGCATGGCAGGTGCGTCAGACGGCGGTCGAGAATTTAGGCGTACGAGTGCACGCGAATCACGAGCTGATTAATCCGTTGATTGACACCTTGAAGAACGATCGGGATCCTTGGACGAGAAACCTGGCGGCTTTATCTCTGAAAACGGTACAGGCTCCGCAGGTTGAACAAATAAAGCCATTGATTCAACAACACGCGCCGGAGATTAAGGTGGTAGTTATTACGGCAGGGATTGATGATTTTTCTCCTAAAACATGGGGCCGAGATGTATCTATGGATGCTACGGCTAATTGGAAGATTAGGAAGGTGCTAGAGTTGGGGGGAGTTAAGGTAATTGAACATCGATGGCCAGGTCGTATGTGGGAAATACCCACAAAAATACAGCCAGAGTTTGAAAAGACCGAATTAAAAGCTTTAAGCTTGGCTGGTAAGGATGGGGCTGTTTTGAATATTGGGCACAGCGCTGGAAATTTTGTTCAAGAGGTATTATTACAGCACAAGAATGCAATAATTCCAACCCCCATTACTCAGGCTATTAAGCAGGAGAGAATAAAGGTTATCGGCTTAAATTCTCCTTCTTCGGTTGATTTCCGAAAAATCGATCCCGGATTCAAGAATTACTGTTACACAACGGATCCGATTTCTTGGCTATCAATGTTTCGATGGGATATAATTGCTGTATCACCTCAGATAGGCTTTAATTATTCTCTCCAAAACAAAAGGAATATCCGTCAATTTTACGTTTCAGGTTTTCATATTGGTTATTCAGATCCTCGGGTAATAAGCGAAGTTTTTCATAGGGTATATGTAGATGTTAAGATTCCTCAGTTAAGTAGGATGATAAGAGATCAGGATATAAGTAAATGGAAATATATTCCGACACATGGCTATTGGCCTGGTGTATATAAATTTGAGATCGATACAAATTTTCAAGCGCCGATAAATATTGAAAGACCACAATTTAATTATAATTCTCAGAACTATCGGGATCCTTTTGTTCCACAAGTCCAAAAGTTTGAACCAGTAAGAGTAGATATGCCGGCGTACAAAGTTACTCCAAATTACAATATAAACCGAGATTACAATAATTATAAAGTAACGCCACAGAATAATCAGATAACCCCACCACGTAATAACTTTAATAGATAAAGGAGAAATTATATGGAGGACCGACTTTCGGAGAGAGCAGCGGGATTAAATGGTAGAATAATTGGCATTTTTTATTTAGTTTCAGGAGGATGGGAGTTTTTAATCGGTTTAACAGAGCAAGAAGCGATACCCCCAGGGTCATATTACTTTTTAGATATTTATAGAAATTACGCTTCGTATCTTGGATTAGTCACCATATTAATAGGTATAGGCATTTTAGCTAAGTTAAATACTGCAAGATTATTTGCAATTACACTAGCATTGTGGAATTTATTATCTGCACCAATAATTTATTTATGGTGGCATAAATGTTTAAAGTCGATTAAAGAAATAATAGTTATTGATTCCGCTTTTGGTTTATTGATTTATTCAATTAGCTTGTTAATACTTATGTCCGCCATCCGCATTTATATAATTTACATGCTTCGTATCTCAAAAGCCGGCTACATATTCTCAAAAGAATATAAAGGAGGGCAGTAAATTGGAATTTACACTCACAACTTATTGTAAACCATTAACTTATAGGGGGCAGAAGCGTCCCCAAAGGAGGGAGACATGCAAATAAAACGGCGATTTGTGCGGTGGGATGTGGATCGGCCGGCGAAGGTGAAGCTGGAGGGTGCTGAGGCCTTCATGCCTTGCAGCATCAATGATATCAGCCTCATGGGTATGAGCATTTCTCTTACCTTGAAGCTGGAGCTGGATAAGTTTCTGAAATTAGCGCTTGCAATCAGCGAAGATTTTGTGTTAAATGTAGAAGTTTGGATTGCCTGGCATAGGGCCGCTAACGGCGTGCATACTTACGGGCTCTACTTTTCACAAATAGCGGAAAAAGACAAAGAGAGCATCTACCGTTTTATCCAGACGCATTGCAAACAGGAATTAGCAAAGACCTGGTGGCAGGATGTTGATGCTAAGATAATGGTTGAAGACGAAGAAGAGGAAGGAAGTAAGGAAATGGAAGACAAGCGTGTTTTTCAGCGATTCGCCATTAAATTTCCGCTTAGGTTCTTCGATGCCAACAGCGGAAAAGAAGGAGCGGCCCAGACGTACGATGTCAGTGCCAAGGGGATAAGGTGCATAACTAATGAAGTTTTACCGCCTAAGACTCCTCTGGAGCTGTGGCTGGATGTCCCGGATCACGGTCAGGCACTATATAGCAGAGGCGAAGTGGTCTGGTCGTCACCGCAAAATGAAGATGGTAACTATCGTGTTGGCATCAGTTTAGAGAAGGCGGACCTGATGGGTTTATCCCGGATTTTGCGCTCGGAGCATTGAGAAAATACCCTTGACCTCGGGTTGAATATATGTTACATTTTATTATTCTCATTTCACCGGCCTTAACCCCCGGATTTTACAATCCTATAATATAATATAGGTAAGACAACATTATCGACGAGGAGTTATGTTGTTTACATTCCAGCCGCCGAAGCGAAATTCCTATCATCAGAAAAGAAACCGTTTTCGTATCTTCTTAATCGCGATTATTGTTTTAGTCACTGGAGTAATCTTTTCCGGTTGCGGCCCCGCAAAGCAATCGGATGCAAAACCCACTATTGCGGTCTGGCACTGGATGACCGACAGAGACCAGGTATTTCAGGAGCTCGCTAAAAGATATGAGGAAAAAACCGGCATAAAAGTAAATTTTGAACTTTACGCTCCCTCCGACATATACTCACAGAAAGTGCGCGCTGCTGCGCAAGGCGAGAATCTCCCGGATATTTTCGGAATTTTAGGAGAAAAACGAGATTTCGCCTCCTTTGTCAAAGCAGGATATGTCCTGGATTTGACTCCTTACATGGAAGCGAATAACGCTTCCTGGAAAAACAACTTCTTTCCTAAGGCCCTGGCTGTCAATGAATTTGCCCAAGTAAACAGCTACGGAGCCACCTCTGGTATATATGGGGTCCCGATAGACATCATGACCATTCAGATGGTCTATAATAAGGACTTATTCA
The DNA here is from genome assembly GCA_964354335.1 of uncultured Planctomycetales bacterium. GTDB lineage: Bacteria > Omnitrophota > Gorgyraeia > Gygaellales > Profunditerraquicolaceae > JAPLLR01. The sequence goes on from CAYGZJ010000051.1 coordinate 3,984, forward strand.
AGCAATTGGGCCTTGATCCCGACAGGGCGCCTCAGACCTTTGCCGAATTTTTGGATATAGGCAAGAAAATCTCCGCCACAAATCGTGGCGGATCCGCCATGGATTATGGCGGAAAAGCGGCGAATATGCAGGGCCTGGTTTCTGGCTGGGGAGAGGTTTGGATGGTAGATTGTTTTGCCAATAATTACGCCTTTAACATCATGGGCAAGGACAAGGTCGTCGCTACTATCAAGGGCGAAGTCCCTTACACCGACCCTGACTGGATCAGAGTTTTTACCCTTTTTAAGGAGATGCAGGATTCAGGTGTTCTTTCCAGTGGCTTGGTGACCATGATCAACAAAACGGCAGAGCACCTTTTTGCCAATGATAAAGCGGTCTTTGCCTTTAACGGCTCTTGGGGCGTGAATGTTTATCGCGGTATGAATCCCCAGTTAAATTACGGGGTTATGCTGCCGCCCAGGGCATCGGATAAATACCCGATGGCTATCTGGGGAGGCGCGGGCTCATCTTTTATGGTGAATGCGCGCGCGAAAAACAAGATGGAGGCAGTTAAGTTCTTAGAGTGGTTGACTGGCCGCGACCAGCAGGCGTATCTTGCTCAAGCCACAAATAACCTGCCTGCCAATAAGAATTGCTTAGATAAGATCCCCGAAGCACTTGCCCAATTTTCCAAAGGCATGGATAACGCAACGCATCCGAATGTCTGGGGGGTCTCGGAATCTTCGACGGTAATCGATGCCCGGGATAAAGGTATTCAGTCGATCATTATCGGCGAGAAAACCCCGGAACAGGTAGCAAAAGAAGTGCAGGCGATAAAAGAGCGGGAACTCGCAAAGAAGAAGCGTTAATTTCGTTATTTTCGTTAGTATCGTTGGTTCGTTTTAAAACTTTTAAAACGAAATTAACGAACTAAACGAAATTAACGAACTAAACGAATGAAAATAAAAAATACATTAGAAAACTACTTATTCGTCGCTCCCGCAGTTTTAATCTTCGCTATATTCTACGTCATTCCTTTTATCTACGTATTCAAACTTGGTTTTTACGATTGGGACGGGATAGTGCCTCTTAAAGATGCGGTGTTTGTGGGTTTTGCTAATTTCAAGGAGATATTGTTCCAGGATCCCAGCTGGTGGCAGGCAATGCGTAATGCCGGATGGATCACGTTTATCGCGCTTACTTTTCAAAACGCCCTTGCTTTTTGTTTGGCTTTGGCATGCGATCGCGAAATACGCATGAAAAATTTTTACCGCGTGGTATTTTTTATCCCCCCGGTATTATCAGAAATAGTCGTAGGGTTAGTCTGGCGCTTTATCATCAATGATGTTGACGGCGCCAACATGATCAATCGCCTATTTGCCCAGATGGGCCTGTCTCAGTTTGCGCATAGCTGGTTAAGCGATCCCAAGTACGCCTTAACCACGGTTGCCATTGTACACAGCTGGAAGGGCTTTGGCTGGGGTTTCCTTATTTTCTTAGCGGGGTTGCAGGCTATCCCGCGCGAGCTTTACGAGGCAGCGCGCGTTGACGGCTCCCATGCCTGGCACTCATTTAAGAATATCACCATACCTTTAATGATGCCGGTGATCATACTGGTGGCTATCCTTACAGTACTGGGTACAATGCAGGCGTTTGTATTGATCGTCGGGCTTGTGGGTGGAGAATTTGCCGGGCACACATCGGTCCCGGTCCTTAGGATCCTGGCTGTCATGCGCGACTCTTCGCGGTTTGGCTATGCCTGCGCGCAGGGGATCAGTTTTGGCGTGATTTTAGTTATTATTTCTTTTATCCAGTACCGTTTTTCAAAAGAACGGCAGGCTAAAAAAGCATGAACCCCGCACCTTCTAAAAATTCATTTGTTAACTTTATTAACTTAGAAGGTATGTGTGGGGTTGAATAGAAAAGAAGGTGCGGGATGAAGCCAGCAATTTATTATAAAATTAAAAAAAGCACGATAAATATCCTGATTCATCTTTTTTTAATCAGCGTTACCGTTACCTGCCTTTATCCTTTGCTCTGGATGGTCTCGGCAAGCCTTAAAACGCAGGAGACGATATTCAAGGATTTCTCCCTGATACCGCATCAACTGCATCTGAATAATTATGTGCTTGCCTGGAGAGAGGGCGGGTTTGGCAGGTGTTTTTTGAACAGCATATTTTATACTGCCGCAGTCGTAATCGGCATAGTTATTGTTGCCTCTCTTGCTGCTTACGCATTTTCCCGGCTCAAGTTTCCGGGAAAAAACGTTTTATTTATTATGTTTATTGCCGCGATGATGATACCGATTCCGGGCAGTTTCGTGGCTTTGTATGTTTTACTGAATAAGCTGCATTTAAGAAACACCCCGGTCGGCTATATCTTAGCGATGATAAATGTGGGGCTGTCCATGAGTATTTTCTTATTGAAAACATTTTTTGACAAGATGCCCACGGAATTAGAAGACATAGCCAGAATTGACGGCTGTTCAAAGTTGGGTATCTGGTGGCACGTAGCACTTCCTTTGGCTAAACCTGTTTTAGCAGTTGTGGTGGTATTTAATGCGCTAATGGTCTGGAATGAATACATACTTGCCCTGATTATTTTTGATTCCCGGCAATTTATGCCGATTCAAGTGGCAATTAAGCTATTTCAGGGAGAGTTTGTGACTAACTATCCGCTTTTAATGGCGGGCCTGACCATCGCTGCCTTGCCGGTTATAATTGTATATCTGTTAATGCAGAAGTATATTGTCAAGGGTGTAGCTTCCGGAGCGGTATACGGATAAAAAATTGTTATAATACAACACCCGTCGTCATCAGTTCAATCAAGAAGAGGAGGCTCGATTAATGGAACAGCCAGCCGGTAAGCCGGAACACCATGTAACAGCTCCCCAGGATCGCATTCCTTTTTTTCAAAAAGCCGCATACAGTATTGGGTCACTGGTTAATCAATTTCAGGCCGCTGCGATCGGCGCGCTGGTTATTGTTTTAAACCTCGGATTAGGCATGAGTCCCGCTTTAGTCGGTATCCTCGGAGCCATCCCCCGCCTTGTCGATGCCTTTTCCGATCCCCTGATCGGTTATAGTTCTGATAATACCCGGACCAGATGGGGACGCCGCAAACCGTGGATATTCTTTGGGGCTATTGTTTCAGGTGTTTTCTTCGCCTTACTGTTCCACCTTTATAAGGGGCATAGCCAAAATTTCTATTTTTGGTATTTCTTAGTGGTCCAATGTCTTTTTGTCGTTTCCTTTGCCTGCTATTCGATACCCTGGATTGCGCTCGGCTATGAAATGACTCCCGATTACCATGAGCGAACACGGTTGCAGGGGGCCAGTAACTTCCTCGCTCAAATTGCCTGGCTTGTGGCACCCTGGTTTTTCGCGATAATGAACAATAAGACTCTGTTTCCCGATATTGTTTCTGGGGCACGGTCCCTCGCCATCATCGTCGGGTCATTTATCTTGGTGGGGGGTATTCTTCCGGCAATCTTTAACAAAGAGATGTTCGCTAACTTACCAAAACCTGAAAAAACAAAGGGGCATCTCGGTACGATAAAAGATATTTTGAGCAATTGCGCGACATCTTTGAAATGCCGTCCTTTTTTGAAGCTGGTTGCGGTAACATTCCTGATTTTTAACGGATTTATGCTCGCTTCCGCTTTTACTTTGTATGTTATTGTCTACTATGTTTTTGGCGGCGATTGGGGAAAAGGCGGTACATTGCTTGGCTTTTTTGGAACGGTCAGTTCTGTTTGTACGCTGATTGCGATTTCCTTAACAACGTGGATCTCCACGAAGATCGGAAAGCGCAAAGCCTTCCTATTAGCTATGTTACGGGCTATTTTCGGTTATGCCCTGAAATGG
>CAYGZJ010000052.1:0-7609 GCA_964354335.1 uncultured Planctomycetales bacterium
ATGCGATATTTACTCATCAGCTCTTTGGAGAAGACTTTGCTTGACTCCATCTGAGCGGCTTTCTTACTTGGGCCAAAAACCTTTAACTTATAATTCGCGAATTCATCCGCGATGCCCTCTGAAAGCGCACTTTCAGGGCCGACAACAGTAAGATCGATTTTTTCCCTTCTGGCAAAATCCAAAAGGCCGGGGATGTCTTGAGCTTTTATATCAACACACTCCGCGATTTGGGCAATGCCAGCATTCCCTGGCGCGCAGAAAACCTTATCCACCAGCTTTGACTGCGCGATCTTCCAAACTAAGGCATGCTCCCTGCCGCCTGAGCCAATAACTAAAACTCTCATACAAAACTTTCTCTATAACGGTCTATAGTTTATCTCATGATAACCGTGATAACCTAAACAAACCGGATATCATTCCTTGCTCTTTTTTATAAACCCTTTGATCTTCTCCAGGTCAAGGCCGCTTTCCCGCATAAACTGCTCGATATTGGCTCCGCCTTCGGCATCAAGGTTTATCCCGAAGAATTTTTGGGCGTTGCTGCCGCTTATTATCCACTTAAGCTCTGCTTTCTGTAATGCCTGGGCCAAAGCATTGAATTTGGCGATCATAATATCCTTCTGGATATCCAATACCTTGACATTGATTGCCACATCATTATACTGTTTCAGCGCTTCTGCCAGCTTCAGGGTACCCGCGGCGTCAGCTTCCTTTTTGATCCTGATGATATCTGCCTCGGCCTTACCGACATCCTGTATCTGATTGGCCTGGCCTTCGGCCTCTATGGTGAATTTCAGCTTCTGACCCATGGCAAGCTGTTCCATTCTTTGCTTTTCGATCTCAGCATGGCCTACCTCCAGCTTCCTGGCTGCCTCGATCTTCTGCACATTCGCCTGCGCCTCTTTATCGGCGATCTCCTGGTTCTTCTGCTGTTCGGCAATACCTATCTCCCTATCCTTCTCGATCTGCCTTTTGCGGTAGATCTCTTCCGCTTCCGCCTTGGCCAGCTCCGCCTCTTTGGTAGTGGTGGCTACTCTTATTTCGGCATCCCTCCTGATTTCCGCGGCGATCTTTCTTTCGATATCATGGATGATCGAGCTATCTACGGCGTCTTTGATGTCTTTTAATTCCAGGTCGACAAGTTCGATCCCCCACTTCGGAAAGACCAATTCGACTTCCTTGGTAATAGCATTATCAAGCATGGATCTATTCATGTAAACATCGAGGATAGTCTGCTTGGTAGTAACGGTCCTGCCCACACTCTCCATGATCGCTCTTAAGTCCTCGGAGAGTTTGGTAAAATCAAATCCTAGTTCTTGCGTAGTGTCGGTAAGAATCAATCTTTCCACGGCCAGGTCTATGTCTTTTATATTGATGAAACACATGATGTCGCAGACAAATTTAGCCATATTCTTGTCATTTAACTTTATGTCGTTGACCGGTATAGCCAGATTACAAAGGGGCAATTTATGCAGCTTGGTGATAAACGGAACGACCCAGTAACCGCTTTTTCCTGTCCTTGCGGAGAATACCATCTTACTGTTTCTTAGAATCCTTATGTGCGATTCGTTCACCGGTACCACCCTGTAGAGTTTAAGAAATCCTCCCAGGACATGCCGAATAAGATAACCAACAACAATAACAATGCTCGCAACCAGTATTGTCCATACCATGTGCATAGCTACCTCCCTATATTATGCGCTACCTAATCCTATTTTTTTTCTCCCTTTTGCTGCTGTTCATCTATCTTAAGCGGCAGAATCCCCGCCATGTCACCGATAACATTGATAAGCTGTGTGTTTCCGGGAACAACTATTTTAGTATTACCCTGCAATGCCTTCTCTACCGCTTCGAGCCGGCGCAAGAGCTGAGCGTTGCCTACGAAATATTTCTCTGCCGCCTCGTTGACCAGACGTATGGCCTCAGCCTCACCTTCTGCTGCCAGGATCCTGGCCTGCTTGATGCCTTCTGCTTTCTTGATCTCCGCTCTCTTCTGGCCGTCAGCAGCGGTTTCTGTAGCAGTAGCGAAATCCACCGCGGCGACCTTCTCATTCTCCGCCTTGACGACCTTGTTCATTGTCTCCTGGACGTCTTTAGGCGGATCGATCTCTTTAAGTTCCGTCCTGACGATCTCAATTCCCCAATGCTCGGTTTCATCCTTAAGTGTCCTATGCAGTTCGTCGTTTATTTTACCACGCTCGCTGTTCGCGGACTTAAGCGTCAGTGTACCGATGATGTTTCTTAGAGTGGTACGCGCAAGGTTGACTATCTGGTACTGATAACTAAAAACATTATATTGCGAGCCTTTAGCGCTTATCTCGTCAGGCTTGACCTTAAAATAAACCTGGGCGTCGACTTTGGCATTCAAATTATCGAAGGTGATGATCTCCTGGGGTTCGGCATCCACCATCTGTTCAGTGATGTTGATCTGGTACATCTGTTCGGCTACGGGCATAACCCAGTGGAACCCCGGCATGGCGAAGCGGTTGTATTTTCCGAAACGTTCGATCAGGCCGCGGTGCGTGGGCCTGACCACCCTGATCCCCATCAAGAAAACAAAAAATAACACAAGGCCGACGATAATAAGAATTGGCATATCTATCCTCCTTAATTAAACGCTAGCGCTACGGTTAAAAAATAATCACTTCATTTTCTTTACGGCGGTCTTTACGAAATCCGGAATAGAACTAGAAATATTTCCTTTGCCGTCAAGAATTATCTCGTAAGCAGCTAAACCCTGCGGTTCTTTCCCTCCTTCCGTGCATCTTGTCGCTACCGCACGGAAGTTTTTATTCTGCAAAAGATCGACTGAATACTTAAAATAGTAGTTTGGATCGCAAACTTGGGGATAGCTCTTTCTATAAAGAACATTAAGATCCTGCAAGCTGATGTATGAACCCTGCCGGGCTCTGTGCGCCTTCTCCCTTAACCAGATGCGCGTGAGCATGACCTTGGCTTCCGTACCAAGCATCTTCTCCTCTGCCTTTCGGTATCTATCAAAGGTGCCCTTTATAAAAATGAAGCTGGATATAAAAACAGCGACGACCGCCAAGATCACCATACCTGCGAGCGTCTCTTCGGCGGTAAATCCTTTTCTCATCCCTGTCTCCTGTAAAATTTAAACTATTTCTACCCGCTTATCTCCCTTTATCACTTCGCCGATTACCCAGGCCTTTATTCTTAATGCGCCAAGTTCCCGGATAAGGCTTCTTGCTAAGTTTGGCTCAACAATAAGAACCATGCCTATACCCATGTTCAAGGTATGGTACATCTCCCGGTCCTCAATTGTTCTTTTATTCTGGATAAGCCGAAAAAGCGAAGGCACAGTCCAGGAATCTTTCATAATCCTGACATTGACATTGTCCGGCAGGATGCGCGCGATTTTATCATAAAATGAACCGCCGGTAATATGGGCGATACCTTTTATTGAGTTCTTGAGTTCTTTAGTTCTAAAGTTCTTGAGTAAAGACAAGATAGGCTTTACGTAAATCCTCGTTGGCCTTAATAATTCTTTGCCCATGCGCTTTTGCTCTGCCGGGCTTAATACCTTGCGCACCAGGGAATAGCCGTTTGAGTGCAGGCCGCTTGATTCCAGGCCGACAGCCACATCGCCCGCCTTAATAGAGCCGCCGTCAATAATGCGGCTGCGCTCGGCAACGCCGACACAAAAACCCGCGATATCATACTCTCCGTCATCATACATCCCCGGCATCTGAGCGGTCTCTCCTCCGATGAGCGAACAGCCCGCTTCGATGCAGCCCTTATTTATCCCGGCCACTACATCGACCAGGACCTTTTCTCCAACTTTACTAAAAGCAATGTAATCCAGGAAAAATAACGGCTCTGCGCCCGTGCAAAGAATATCGTTGACGTTCATCGCCACCGCGTCAATGCCCACGGTACCATGCTTATTACAGAGCATGGCGATCTTTAGCTTTGTCCCTACTCCGTCAGCGGAAGAAACCAGTATCGGATCTTTGAATTTATCTTTCTGCAGCCTAAAGAAACTTCCGAAGCCTCCGATATCCTGCAAAACTTCCGGCCGAAAAGACTTCCTCACTAACGGCTTAATCTTACTCTTGAACACGCTAGCGCTTGAGATATCCACGCCTGCTTTCTTATAGGTAATCTTCTTCATAGTTCTCCCTAATCCCTACCTACTATCTACTAACTACTGAATCTCCCCCTGGCCACAGCAATGCGCCTCAAGAGAAAACTTACCCTGCTTCTTCTCGGGGATGACCGGATAAACTCCCGTCCAGCAGGCGGCGCAATAATTACATTCGGCATGCTTTAGGCAGCCGAGCATCCCCTCAAGGCTTAAATACCCCAGGCTATCTACCTCTAAATAATTCTTTATTTTATCCAGCGACTCATATTTATTAGCGATCAGTTCGCTTGCTTTGTGGAAATCGATACCGTAAAAACACGGGAATCGGTGCGGCGGGCAGGAAATCCTCAAATGCACTTCTTTTACCCCGGCCTTACGCAGGTTACGCACGCGGATCTTAGAGGTGGTCCCGCGGACAATGGAATCATCAACAACGATGATACGCTTTCCTTTTAAGATATCTTTTAAAAGGTTGAATTTAACCCGCACCCCTAAATCGCGGGAATCCTGCGCCGGCTGGATAAAAGTCCTGCCGACGTAATGGTTACGGATGATCCCCATCTCCAGCGGTATCCCCGATTCAGTGGAATAGCCCAGGGCCGCGGAAAATCCCGAGTCCGGAACCGGCACCACAAAATCCGCGTCTACCGGATGCTCGATAGCCAACCGCTCTCCCAGCTTTCTTCTGACCGCGTGCACGGTTTCTCCGAATACCACAGAATCGGGACGGGAAAAATAAACGTGTTCAAAGGTACAGAAGGCGTGCTTCTTATTGCCGCCTAACTCTTTGGGCTTTATTGACTTTATGCCTTCAGAACTTATAAAGACGATTTCTCCCGGCTCTACCTCGCGCACAAATTTTGCTCCGATAAGATCAAAAGCGCATGTCTCCGAAGCCAGGCACCAGGCATTCCCAAGCTTTCCCAGGCATAACGGCCTAAAACCAAACGGGTCGCGCACGCCAATAAGATGCCTACTATCCATCATCACCAAAGCGTAAGCGCCTTTAACTTTCTTCAGCGCATGGACCAGGCTTTCTTTTAAGTCAGATGACTTTGACCGCGCCATAAGATGGATAATGATCTCTGAATCCGTAGTGGTCTGAAAGATCGAGCCTGTCTTCTCAAGCTCCTGGCGCAGCTGAAAAGAATTCACGAGGTTACCGTTATGCGCGATACAGATAGAGCCTTTTGCATAATCAATCAGCAGCGGCTGAGAGTTTTTCAGGACGCTTGAGCCGGTGGTGGAATAACGCACATGGCCGACGGCCATATCCCCTTTAAGCTTATGCAGAACGTCCGGGCTGAAGACATCGCTTACCAGCCCCATCTCCTTATGGATACTAAGGATCCCTTTATTATTTGTGACGATGCCACAGGCTTCTTGCCCGCGATGCTGCAGCGAATATAAGCCCAGATAGGTCAGCCAGCTTGCCTGCTTGTGATTAAGGATACCGAACAGCCCGCAGTATTCCTTCGGGCTCTCATCAATGATTTTGACTTGCATGTTTCTGCCTCCCTAAGAACTATTTTGGCTCAATTCCTGTCCAGCAGTACGTACACAAACACTCCTTGGGCATGCCGATCGCCCTGACCATGTCGCCTAAACGCTGATACTTAAGCGATGTGACCCCTAAGTCCTTAGTGATCCAGCCCACCATTTTTTTGTGCTTAGCCGAATCCTCGTCTACATATTCACTGACATCTTTGATATCTTTTCCTTCGAGCGCGCGGATGGCGCGCCGGGCAGCCAGCTCACTGATGCTGCGCGTGGAGAAATTGAATTTACAGGGGAACATCAGCGGCGGACAGGCGATGCGAAAATGCACCTCCTTGGCCCCGCTTTCTTTTAGTTTCTGTATAGTGTAATTTTTCAGCTGTGTGCCGCGCACAATGGAATCGTCGCAGAAAACGATGCGTTTACCCTTGATGATCTCCGGGATCGGCAATAATTTCATGCGCGCGACTAAATCGCGGCGCTCCTGCGACGCGGGGATGTAGCTGCGGTCAAAACCCGGCGTATATTTGACCAAAGGCCGGCGGTAGGGCTTGCCCGACTCAATGGCATATCCTATAGCATGGGTTGTGCCTGAATCAGGGATTCCTGCCACCATATCAATATCTATATTGTCTTCCTGGGCCAGGTGTTTTCCGCAGCGCTCACGCACCAGCTCAACGCTGATACCTTCATAGGCAGAAGCCGGAAAGCCGGTATAGATCCATAAAAAACTGCAGATCTGATTACCTTTGTTTGGTTTGCGTTTTGATTTTAATCCGGCCGGGGTCATCAAAATTATCTCCCCGGGCTGGACATATTTTACGATCTCAAAACCCAGATTCTTAAAAGCCGATGTTTCGGTAGTAACCGCCCAATCTTTATCCTTTTTCCCTATGATTAAAGGGGTGTAACCGCATCTGTCGCGGGCAACATAAATGCCTTCTTTGCTTAAAAGCAATAAAGAACAGGACCCTTTGATCCCAAGAAACATCTGCTCTATTCCCTCGACAATAGACTTGCTACCGATAATCATCTTCGCCACAAGCTCCGTCAGGTTCACTCTTCCGTCAGTGACTTCGCTGAAAGAATATCCTTTTTTGTACAGCTGCTTGGCCAGGACATCGGCGTTATCAATAAAGCCGTTAGTGACAATAGCAAAGGAGCCAAACTTGGAGTTCATCACGATCGGCTGCTCGTCTTTTGCGCTGATTACCCCGATTCCTTTGTCTCCCTGCATGTGCTTAAAATCCTCGTGAAACTTAGTCTTAAACTGGCTGCCGCGTATATCATGGATCTTACGTTTTAGCTCGCTTCCGAAAACAGCAAGCCCGGCGAACTGACTACCCAGATGGGAATGGTAATCCGTTCCGTAAAATAAATATTCCTGGCAATTATCTTTTGAGATTACTCCAAAAATACCGCTCATTGTTTTTTTCTCCTTGTCCTTACAAATGCTTCTTTGCGTAATTAACACCGTTAATAAAAATCTGCATTCCGTCGCCTTCAGTTTTGTTTCCCGAAACCCCCCAGCGCGGATGCTGCCGGGACTGCAGGTGGCGCTCCGGATGCGGCATAAGGCCCAAGACCCTTCCGGTGGTATCGCAGATACCGGCGATATGCTCGCTGGAACCATTTGGGTTTACCGGATAACCTCCGAATTTTCCTTCTTTATCACAATACTGAAAAACTATCTGGCCGTTTTTCTTCAGCCCTTGGAGCATTGGCCTATCCTGAGTAATGAATTTTCCTTCGCCGTGCGCAACCGGCAGATAAATCACTTCCGGAAGGTCCTTGGTCCACACACACTTTGAATTATTCCCGCTGTTCATTTTATTTAAGGCGGGATCCCGCCCTAAATGAATATTGTTTGGCGGGAGAGTTTTAGACTTTGAATTTTTGAGATAAACCCATCTGTCTTCAAACTTCCCTGAATCATTGATAATGAGACTCGCATCCTGCTCAAGCGCATCATTACCCGGCAAAAGCCCGGCCTTGACAAGG
>CAYGZJ010000053.1:0-5372 GCA_964354335.1 uncultured Planctomycetales bacterium
TCCCAATTGTTGTGCCGGTAGCCAACGCCCAGCTGGGCGCGACGCAGGGCGCGCGAGGTTTTAATGCGCTCATCCGGGCTGTGATAGGCAGGCGCGCGCAACCGCTTGCTGTCGCGGATATCGGTTCAGGGGCACACGGAGAGTTTGAGGAAAATTTTCTGCCGGTATTAACTGCTTTGGGCCTTACTGTTGGAAGCAGCATAAATGTGGATAAGGGAGCGACAGTCGAGACCGACTGGTCGCCGCGGGTTAAAAAAATCGATGTCACCAGAGAAGACGAGCGTCTTAGTGCCGGCTTGACCGATGCATCAAGAGACCTGGTGACAATAAACAATATCATTTCTGCTGATTTGGTGCAGCCGGCATTAGCAACGCTGAGGCAAGACGGCGTTCTCTTGGTCACCTTTGCTGAGATCGATATGCGAGGGACTAGCAGGTATGATAATCCCCGGATCATCGAAGAGAGTAAGGCAAAAACAGAAGAGTTCTCGCGTAATGACCCCATCTATACCTATGAAGTGCGCGAGATCGCGCGGCCGGGGGATTACCCTGTTTCAAACAGTAAAAATAAAACGCCGTATCTTTCCCACAACCGCATGCTGGTGGTGATGAAGCGCCTAAGAACCGCCGCTACAGAAAGAGCTAATATCGCAGGTTCCCGGGAGGGACAAATTACGCGGATACAGGAATTGTTGAAAAAAGAAGTCAATGAGCTCGAAGGAAGCCCCGAACTCAAACAGACACTGTTGACTGCAATTGATAAATCCTTGGCCATAAGTAGAGGCGAAGTTAAAGATTTTGACCAGGCGGAAAGAGTGAAGTGGCATGATTATATGCATGTCGCCAATAATACCTATCGCATGATCTTAGCGATGCGCAATTTACAGAAGGATATGCCACAGATTCCGGCAGATGCGATATTGCTCGCTGCAGTTGCCGGGATGTATCACGATGTCGGCTACTACGCCCTGGATAAATACGGTTTTAAGACGATCAAAGTCGATCATGAAATCCGCAGCATGGATTATGTCCGTAACAAAGCCGCAGAACTTGGTATCAACCCACAGTATATCGGCCTTGTGCGTCTAATCATTGCCGCAACGCAATCAAAAGTGGAGTCTAAAGACTGGAATACTCTTGAAGAGGCCCTTAAGAATAAAGACCTGAGTGCTTTTGCGGCGATCTTGGAGAAGTCTATGTTTATGGATAGCAGAGATGTTCATGAAATAGCCCTTGCCACTATTGATAATCCGGATTTGATCTTAGGCATGATCTATGCCGCAAAATTCTTGCTGATACTTGATGTCCGCGACACGCGGCCTGATGCCCTGGTGCGCATGAATGACCTGCGCGAAGAGTTTCTAAGAGATTATCGGCTGCTTTTATTTGCGCTGGGTATTATTCCTGTTGCTTCAGCTGCAGATATCAGCGATGCCCAGATCAAGGAGTTTCTTGCGCGGGTGAAGGATATCCGGGACCGGGCTCCTGAAGGCCGCAAGGAAGCTGTTGTGCAAGATGTAATTTTGCAGATGGCAAAGAGCAGCCGGAGCGAGCAGGAAAAACGCAAGGCCATCGAAGAATTATTGCGCATATTTGTTTCCTTTGACCACCTTGAAGCTATCGCCAAAACCGCGGATTTCTACGAGTTTTATGTCGATAATGTCAGGGCAAAACCGTTTGAAAATTTGTGGGAACGCTACATTGATCAACGCACACAAAACGATTTTAATTTAGACAAAGATCTTATCAAGCAAATGAGAGTTTTGTATCCCCGTCTTTCTGACGCAGATAAGGCATCAGGTCAGACTTTAGGCCGGGTTCAGATTGAGGCGCTCATCAGAAAATATACAGCGCCGGTTGTTGCTCAAGAAACAGGGAGCCAGCCGCAGCAACTTGAGCCGGTGCGCAGCTTTTACAGTGGATTAGAAATGGACAAAGGCATAATTAATCTCCTGCTCCGGGCGCGGCAGGGACAAACTTTAAATGAGGACGAACTGCGCAGGAAAAAGGTCTGGGATGAAGAGCGTTCTTTGATCTGGGAGAGCAGGTATAGCAATGAGCATTACGTGTTAAACCGTACTGTTTCCAAGAATAAAGATGCGGTTAATATAGAGGTTGTCGGCGCCAAAGACTGCAAGGCTCACTGGGTTATAAAGGGAAATACAATCTTTGCTAAAGCCTTCGAGATAAGCCCGGAACACCAGAGTAAAGGATTTGGCCGCCAGATGATGCACATGATCGCAGACTACATTCTGACGCATCCCGAAATCACGCATATGTCTATTGCCATCACATGGAAAGAAGATAAAAGAAAAGAAGAGAGACAGCCGATCAAGATCCTTTACAACACTCTGCCGTTAAGTGAGGCGACCAAAAAAACTCCCGGGCTAACCGTTACGCGCATGGTTAGCAATATAATGTTTGCTTTTAATCCCGAAGCCGGAGGGATGCAACCATCTCAAGCACTTTATGGCCAACTGCTTAAAGAAGCGGGATTTACCAAAGGCCTGCACCTTGAAATTATACGTGACGCTGACGGTAAAGGCGCCGGGGTTCTTTTCTCGGCGGATAAAGATGTCGGCTCTGCCCCTGCCGCGGTACAACCCGGAAAATATTTTGGCTCCGGAGTGCCGGCGCAACCGGACCAAGTCAGTAAACCAAAACTTGATGAAGCAGGAATAGTGCTGGATGAATTTCAGCGCAATCCTGAATATTTCGGCGTCAACAGCGAAGAAATCCTTTCGCGCAGTTATTCTCTGGCTGGTTATCAGATTTCCGTGCAGGTCGATAATACTATTGATACGCTTGCCGAGATATCGGGAGATGGTAGCATCGTAAAGATCAATATGCAGCGCCTGCATCAGGTATTAAGAGATCTTGGTATTAATCCGCAAATAAATATTTTCAGGGCGGTACTTTTCCACGAACTTGCCGAGGCGATTGCGCGTCAGATCGTTGAGTCTGACCCGCACGCGGAAGGCATGGTTGCTGAAGCGCTTTTTGTGCAGGATAAGCCTGAACTGCGTGATCAATTGGCAAAACTTTGGGCGCACCGCGACGCGCAGGAAGGCGGGGCATGGGGTAAGACAGGAAAGGGTTATGATGGCAATGAAGCCGGCGGCATCAGGAGAGACGATTTTATTTTCGATGCGATCGGTTTCTGGCAGATGTGGAATCAATCCGGCCGCTATGATGCGATGACTTTGGATGGCGCGCGCCGGATGCTGGAGTCAAGGGGATATCGAGTAGCCATGGGAACAAAAGAACAGTTGGATGCAGCGGTGCAGGAGAAGATCTGGCCGATGATCCCCAGGGAGAAGCGCTTTACCGTCGGCGACGTAATCGGGTTGCTTGTGGAAAACGTCAGGCAGCACGCAGGTAATGATGGGATTTGGGCAGTGGCTATTGACCCGGCGCAGAATAAATTATATGTCGCAGTGATGGATAAAGGAGAGCATCCGTTGCCCAGATTCGGAGCAGGGGTCTTTAAGCAGCGGCCGGGAAGCGAAGGAAAAGGTGTCGCGCTGGTCAGGGTCTTTAGTAAAGTTGATGAGCTTGCGTTTTTCACCCCGCAGGGGAATCAGGTTGTCAAGGGTAGTGCTACCGGCGAAAGATTCGAAGAGTTGCGTGGAAAAGGGACACTGGTTTTTGCTACTATCAATTTAGCGCAAACCCCGGAAGATGCCGCTAGAGAAGCAGAAGCTGCCCAACTTAAGGAGATCGAGCTTCTGATCGATTCAAATAAAGGTGTGGTTGAAGACATTGTCTTTGATATCATTAAGAAGCAGTATGTTATAGAGTTTTCCGACGGAAGCGAGGCATATGCCGATACTATCGCCGAAATACCGGAGGCAATCCGGAAGAAAACCACAGCAGCTTCCGGCGCCCCGGCCGCACCGATATACTCAAAAGAATTTACCGATTATATGAAGAAAACAGCTTCTGAGGTTACTCCAACTACATTTGAACGGGCGCGTTTGGAAAACGACGGTAAGTTGTCGGAACATTCTTTGGCTTTTCTGGCTTTTGTCATTAACCAATATTTTGGCGACACATTGCCTAATGACAGCTACCCCTACATGGTTTTATCGTATAATGCGCTTGAGCAGGACCGTATTAATGAGCAGGCACAGGAGAAATTGGAGCAGATACTTAAGGATATTATGCGCCAGGCCAATATTATACGCCAGGCCTGCGCGTATGATGCCGCTAAGGGAGACGCTGAGGCGGAAGCAACGTTGAAACAGTTTCTGCGGCAGGAAGAGGCGCTTTTAGGACTTTTTGATAATGGCCAGAAACAGGTGCGCCTGATTACAGAGCAAGGACAAGCGTTGTTGGATGCCTTAAGCTACATGAAAGACCGGACAGATAAATTATTCTCCGAACTCAAAACGCGCTATGCGGCATTGCAGAGTCCGTCGGATCAAAATAAACAAGGACCGACGCCAAGTGCTGGTATCCAGCGGCCTGGCGGTATCGATGGTTCGACAGGCTCACCATTAACGCCCCCTGCAAGTAATGCTACGGGAGGCGTTGATTTCCGCGGCCTGCCCATAGTCACGCAGCAGATTCCCGGGCCTGCACGCCCTATTGCCGCGGGGAGCCTGCGACCTGTGGTCAATCTTAAGCTGGATAAAGAGTGGGAAGAAATTCAGGGCATGATCAATGCGGGGATTGTGCCTTCCTGCGAACGTATGAAAGAATATGTGCGCGCTTCCTGTACAAGCAGTGATTATAGTGAACGGATGACCCGCATCCTTTCCTGCATTGCCGATATTCTGCGCATGGAAGAAGACCGTTGCTGTGCTACTGAACCGGTATTACGCCAGTTCCTGACGCTTCTTGATTCGGACAGGTCGGCCAAAGACCTAGAGTCTGCATTTGCGAAGATTCAGATTGCGCCGCGGGAACCGGTTTTGACAATTACGCAATAAAAATTTGAAGAGGGGTGTCTGCCTGCCTAAGGTTTATCAGCCCAAAAAGAAAGTCAAAAACGGGCACCCCTTTTCTTATAACAAATCCGAAAGTCGCATTGCAAATCATTATATATCATATAGTTAAGTAGGCCAGAAACGTCCCCGGAAGGTTTGATGAACTTTTGCTTGACAATAGAAGGAGGGGGTGGTATATTTACTTCAACAATCAACCTTTAAGCCGGCCCTTGAGAGGCTGGCAAGGTGAGGAAAAAATGAACTCCATAAAAGCAGGAAATTATATACCCTTAGCATAAAAGCTAAGGGTTTTTTATTAACCTACCCCACTTCGCACCATGTGTCAAAATTCTCTTCGACAATTTTGACGCGCTCAGTGGGGTAAGTTCGGACAGATGACTTATGTTCGTCTGTCGCTGCGCGTCGACTCCATAAGTCATG
>CAYGZJ010000053.1:5472-7562 GCA_964354335.1 uncultured Planctomycetales bacterium
ATGCCCGAAAAAGCCAAAATCCTAGACAAAGAAAACGTCAGCCGCGCCATCATGCGTATTGCCCATGAGATCCTTGAGAAAAATAAGGGTACAGAAGACCTGTGCCTGGTGGGTATCCGTAACCGCGGGGTATATTTAGCGCAACGGCTTGCCGAGTTTATCAAGAGTATTGAAGGAAAACCGGTGCTTACCGGCGCCCTTGACATAACGCTTTACCGCGATGACCTTGCGCTTGCCTCCGGTAAGGCCGTGGTGCGTAAGACCGAGATCGATTTTGATATCAATAATAAGAACCTTGTCTTAGTCGATGATGTGCTCTATACCGGCCGCACCATCCGTGCTGCTCTGGATGCATTAATAGATTTTGGCCGGCCAAAAACCATACAGCTGGCCGTGCTTATTGACCGCGGCCACCGCGAGCTTCCCATCCGCGCTGACTTCGTAGGCAAGAATATCCCCACCGCAAAGGACGAGACCGTCGAGGTGCGCCTTGAAGAGACGGATAAAGTTGATGAAGTGGTGATTGTGGAGAAAGATAGGAAATGAGCTGGATAAAAAAGGATTTACTCGGGCTGGAGTATCTGACCAAAGAAGAGCTTCAGCTGATCCTTTCTACCGCAGAGTCCTTCAAGGAAGTCTCTACCCGCGAGATCAAAAAAGTTCCTGCCTTGCGCGGCAAAACTGTGGTTAATTTATTTTATGAGCCTTCTACGCGCACGCGCGTCTCTTTTGAAGTCGCTGCCAAACGCTTATCCGCGGATGTCATCAATATTGCCACCGAAACTTCCAGTGTGAAAAAGGGCGAGACCTTAATCGATACAGGTAAGAACATCCAGGCCCTTAAGGCGGACATCATCGTCATGCGCCATAATTATTCGGGTGCCGCCAATATGCTGGCGCGCCACCTGGATATCAGCGTGGTCAATGCCGGAGACGGCTGGCACGAGCACCCTACGCAGGCACTCCTGGATATGTTTACCTTAAAAGAAAAACTGGGAAGAATTGAGGGGCTTAAAGTTACTATTGTCGGTGATATCGCCCATTCGCGCGTGGCCCGTTCCAATATCTGGGGCCTGACAAAGTTGGGAGCCAAAGTTACGGTCTGTGCTCCGAAGATGCTTATTCCGGTCGGGATTGAACAGATGGGCGCGACAGTAACGGAGGATATTGATTGGGCGTTGACAGGAGCGGATGCGGTAAATGTTTTGCGCATGCAGTTTGAGCGGGATGAAAAAGCGGCCTTCCCGGGGCAGTTGGAATATTTTAAGAAATTCGGTATCACTCAGGAACGCCTGGCTAAAGCCAAAAAGGATATTGTGGTCATGCATCCCGGTCCGATCAATCGGGGTATTGAGATGTCCAGTGAAGTCGCTGACGGGGCAAATTCGGTGATCCTTGAACAGGTAACAAATGGGATCGCTGTAAGGATGGCGGTACTTTTTCTGGTGAGTCAGGCAAGGGAAAGTGCAGCAGGTAGTAGTTAGTGGGTAGTAGTTAGGGAAAACACATGAAAATCCTTATTAAGGGCGGCAGAGTAATTGATCCGGCGAACAATCTGGATGAGGTTATCGACATCCTGATTGATGATTCCAAGATCTCTAAGGTCGCCAAAAATATCCGTAACGGCGTTGACCAGACTATTGATGCTTCAGGCAAGATGGTTATGCCGGGGCTGATCGATATGCACGTGCATCTGCGTCAGCCGGGCAGAGAAGATAAAGAGACGCTAGCAAGCGGAACAACCGCGGCAGTGCATGGTGCAGTGACCAGTGTTCTGGCAATGCCTAATACCAGTCCGGCAATGGATTCGCCGCAGGCAATAAGCCTCTTAAAAGATATCATCAGAAGTGATGCCCGGAATAACGTTTTTATCTGCGCAGCCATTACCAAGGGGCGTAAAGGCGAAGAGCTTGTTGATATAGCGCGGCTTAAAAAGGAAGGTGCGATCGCTATCAGCGATGACGGCGCTTCTGTGGAAGATGCGTCGCTGATGCTGGAAGCGTTCAGGCGCTCGCGCAAAGCCGGCATGCTGGTAGTCTGCCACTGCGAGGATAAATCGCTTTCCAATGGCGGCGTAGTAAATCACGGAT
>CAYGZJ010000054.1:0-7436 GCA_964354335.1 uncultured Planctomycetales bacterium
TCGCGGTGCGGCTTCCCAGCCGCAATTTAAACCTTCCGGCCTCGATACAAAATTTATCTCGCTGATAATTTTTTAGCGTCTCTAATAATTCTTTGGCTAGCTCATCCAGGCCGAAAGGCTGCTTATTAAGCTTTGCTGAAAGACGGCAGTATTGTGAAAGATTTCCCATCAAAAGACAATCTGTCTTTTTTACCTTACCGGTTAGAGAGCCTCTGGCAACCGCTACATCTGCCCCTAAGGAAAGCATTTCCTGTTTTAAGATGTTTGCGGTGATATTTGAGACAGCGTTTAAACGCACTAAATAAGCGCCTGCCTTAGGAAGCATTATTTTAATGCCATACGGGTCGACCCGTATATCCTCCATGGCTTCGCGTAATTGCTGTGGGCGGTCAAATTCTAGTATGCGCATTTAGAGCTAAATCAGGCGAGGTCTTTTTTTTCAATCCCCAGTAACCGCTTTACTTCTTCACCCCCTAAGACTTCTTTCTCCAGGAGTGCTGCGGAAAGCATCTTTAGTTTATCAGAATTCTGCAAAAGTATGGATTTTGCCATCTGGTAGGCTTCTCCTACGATCCTTCTTACTTCTTCATCAATGGTCCGGGCAGTTTCTTCGCTGTAATTTTTTTCTTCCATAATATCCCGGCCAAGAAAAACCAGCCCTTCTCTTCTGCCTAAAGTTATATGTCCTAACTTTTCTGACATCCCGAACTGAGTCACCATGCGCCGTGCCATGCCTGTAGCCTGCTCCAGGTCATTTTGAGCACCGGTAGTGACTTCGCTTAAACAGATTTCCTCGGAAGCCCTGCCGCCAAGCATGAGCGCTATTTCAGCGACAAGCTCAGTGCGCGTCCAATAATGCCTGTCTTCTAATGGAGGAGTAAAGGTGTATCCTCCGGCAAGCCCACGGGGGATTATCGAGACTTTCTTAAGCGGATTAACTTGCGGCAGGAGCAAAGACATCAGCGCGTGCCCTGATTCATGAAGAGCGGTGATCTCCTTTTCCTTCTTGGAAATAATATGGCTCTTTTTTTCCGGCCCCATCAGGACTCTTTCCACGGATTTATCAAAATCTATCTCCTCAACCGATTCTTTATTGTTGCGCGCAGCCATAAGCGCAGCCTCATTGCAGAGATTTGCCAGGTCAGCGCCGGAGAAACCCGGAGTCTGACTGGCGACAGAGCGCAGATCCACTGTTGTCGCCAGTTTGATTTTACGGGTATGGACCTTAAGTATCTCTTCTCTGCCTTTGATATCCGGAAGATTCACTACGATATTCCTGTCGAACCTTCCAGGCCTTAAAAGCGCGGGATCCAATGTGTCCGGCCGGTTTGTCGCGGCTATAAGTATAAGTCCCTGCAGGGTGTCAAAGCCATCCATTTCAACTAGAAGCGCATTAAGCGTCTGCTCTCTTTCGTCGTGGCCGCCGCCGATGCCGGAAAAACGCAAACGTCCCACAGCGTCGATCTCATCAATGAAGATAATCGCGCCCTTGCCGGATGTTTTTGCGGCGCGCCTGCCCTGCTCAAATAAATCGCGCACCCGGCTTGCGCCGACGCCAACGAACATTTCTACGAAATCAGAACCGGAAATGCTAAAAAACGGTACTACCGCCTCTCCGGCAACTGCCTTGGCGATTAGCGTTTTTCCGCATCCCGGAGGCCCGACAAGCAAAACTCCTTTGGGGATCTTTCCGCCCAGGCGCTGGAATTTCTTAGGGTCTTTCAGAAATTCAATCACTTCCTTAAGTTCTTCTTTTGCCTCATCGACCCCGGCGACGTCAGCAAAGGTCACCTTCTCTGTGTCGCTTTGGATCTTTGTCCGCATTTTCCCGAAGCTCATCACCCTATTACCTAATTGCTCTCCGCGCGCAGCCATAAACCACCAGAAAAGTATCAGCAATAAAATCGGCCCCAGATTTATAAGCATAGCTGCCCAGAAAGTGCGCAAAGGCTTTACCTCGAAATTAGAGACATTTTCCCGTATGAGCTTAAGCAGGTCCTGGTCATTATCAGGAATGGTAAGCTTGAACTTACCCATAGCCGGATCTACAAACTCTCCCTGTAATTCATTTTCGGTCTTTACCAGGGATTTAATCGTAGCCGGCTGATTTTTTACTGCCCGGTAGAATTCACTATAAGTGATCTCTTTAGGCAATCCGGAAATAGGCGGGAAATTAAGGGAGTTGATGACCAGAAGAAACAAGATAAAGACAAAGATCCAGCCAATGGGGATTTTCTTAAATGTGTTGTTTTTCTTGGACTTAGGAACATTATTTGCCATATAAACCAACCTTTCTTAAACTATTATTATATAGGATTTGCATCTAAAAGCAAGTATTATCGATGTCGTTTGCGGTAAAAAAAGATGGAGTTTCTCTTCTTAACCGCCCATACGCCTTTAGGCAGGTCCACTACGGAATTTGCAGGACGATTACACATAAGGTCTTCTATTTCCCTGATATGCTGGAGGGTGATTCTGCGCGTATCTCCCTGCACTTGGGCAATGGCCCGGCGGATAAGCAGGCGTTGGATTGCGGGATGATAACGCATGAGCTTTTTTAAAGGTAAAGCTTTCTTTATGCCCCTGCCTGCTTTTTGGGCTACGCGCGTAAGGCAATCATAGTCGTTGCCGATAGTATCAGCCATGTTCGCCAGCAGCTCTTTGATATTACTGCTGTATTCTTTTTCCAACAGCGGAATCAGTCTATTGCGGATCTTGTTCCTGAAAAAAATATCTTCTTTATTGGATGCGTCTTTGCGCGCCGCAATATGCCGCTTGCGTAAAAACCTCTCGATTTCCTTTCTTCTTACCTCTAAAAGCGGGCGGATGATTACAAAGCCTGCGATGCTTCTCTTAGGGATTATTGCTGCCAGTCCATATAAGCCGCTGCCGCGCATGATCCGCATCAAAACAGTCTCTGCCTGATCATCAAGATTATGGGCTAAGGCGATCTTGTCAGCTCCTATTTTTCTGGCAACACTAAATAGAAAATCCAGCCTTGCATTTCTTGCTGTTTCTTCAAGGGAGGCGTTATTAGCTTTTTGCTTTACGTTGATTTTGCCGATACTAAAGGGGATATTCAGGCGCTGCGCCAGCCGCGTGACAAATGCGGCATCTTTTGCGGAATCCTTGCGCAGCATATGATCAAGGTGGGCAATATATAGTTTAATTCCCAGTTGTTTTCTTAGGCCGCGTAACAGATAAAGAAGGCAAACAGAATCGGGCCCTCCGGATACCCCGATTAAAACAGTGTCGTTTTTTCGGATGAGCTTATGACGGATAATCGTGTTAAGGATTTTCTTTGTCGGCATTACTGTCTGGGTGTTATGAAAGATGAACGCGAGGATAGCTACCGGTTTCTGTTCTTACAATTCTGGTTTACGAGAAACGCCCTTCCGGCTACCGTCACTGTGCCCCTGCGCAAACAGATATTCAGTAACAAAGCAAGAGGATAGAATCATATTAAAAAAATAACGCTTATACTATAATTACGCATAGCTACCTCTTGTATGAACTCTTGATATTGCTTAAGAAATCATCTCCCCATCCGATGAGCTTTCCTTCCTTAAATACAAAAGGAACGGTCTCCTCCTCTTCTGTTTCATTGTTGAGCCTGGAGAAATAGATCGCTTCCATCGATGCTGATGTATCTTTTAAAGCACCGCTAAAGTCCCTGTTTTTATCAAAGGGGTCGTCTTCTTCCTGTAATGTCTCAAATTCTCCGCCGCTTAGGCTTTCGTAGGAACGAATATTATCTTTGCCTAGCAGATTAATAACTTCTTGCCGGCCCATACCTACAGCGAGTTCCTCAGGCATCTGTGCCGCTTTTTTCTGTCTTACGAAACAGCCGGCAACAAAAATAACTATAATCAAGAAATAAATTATCTTACGCATATTCCCTCTCTATACGTATATTACCATAAACAAACGGTAAATCAAACAGGGGTTTTAACAAAAAAAACGGCATTGAGAGGTTATCTCAATGCCGTTTGTATGACTTTTTTGACGTTTATTTAGTCTTTTGCTCTTCTGGTGTCCAAGGCCACTTCGTGTGATACCCGTAACCGTATGTTTCCGTCGGGTTCGGGAGAAGGAAGGTAGCCATATTAGCCACGCCATTTAATTCACGGCTGACCGCGAACCAAAGACCGCGGCAGAAACCTACAAGCGGATTACCCTTAGTTGTCTGAACAGGCCATTCCACCATACCGGTTAAGGCATCCGTAAAACCATTGACGAACTTTCTGCCAACGGGCACGACGCCATCGCCTAATGTAGGTTTGGTGATGCAATATTGCTCTCCGGCTTCCCATGAATACTTTGAATCCAAAGGAATACCGACACCTACGTTATCCTTGGGATTAGCTGCCCAAAAAGTAGCTAATTCAAACACGCCCCAGGTTGTTCTTCCTGCCGCATGGGCAATACCACGGAAGAAGCCAAACGCGCCGCCAAGGATGGCTTTCGGTGATTCTTTATTGATCGGATCAAGGCCTTTTTCCCACCCCTTACACATCTGAGCGGGGATTTCCAGGACTCCGGTGAAAAGATTCACTATGCCATTGTAGGCCTTATCCACCATACCCTGACCGATAGCCTCACTTGCTGCATATGCGCCCGTCGTTAAGACGAATACTGCTAAAAGCACTGCTATTAAAATACGCATATTGTTCCTCCTTTCTAATGTTTAGGATTAAACTGTATTTTTATATATTACCACAAATTGCTGAAAATGCAAGCATTACGTTGAAATATTTTTCTTTTCTTTTTCAGCCATCTCGTAATAGACCTGTTCGGAAAACATCTTCTCTTCTGTCAGGGCCTCTTCTAACGCATAAACTTTTTCCAGTTGGAACAGATAGTCAGCAAAATCCTGCGCTGAGTAATTGGCGTAGCCAAGCTCTTCTTTCTCTTCCTTATCCGCTTCTTCCCTGTCATTTTCGATATTGTCGTTTAAGCGGTTTTTAAATGCATCCTCATGAGCGCGGATGATCGAGTCCTTGAGTTCTTCGTGAATATCCGCCCTGCCCATGATCTCGCCAACGGAGAGCCTGTTCTCCAAACGCTCAGCAATATCGATCTTCATCCGCACAAACCTTAGTTTTGATTCTTGTTTAAAAACCGGCATTGCTTCAAGCTTTTTACGCTCTTTATAATACTCATCTTTTAATAACTCTTGGTACATACTTACCTTCCTGCATCAGTTAAGTTCAGCCTATTCAAGACTGAAATAACTGCTTGTAATAATTATTGATGGCTTTAACAGAGTTAAACAATATTAACCCTAAATAACAGCTTACAATCACAATGATTATGGTAATAAGGACTTTTATTTTTTTGCTGAAGCGCGGGTTAACCCAGACCAATGGCAGCGCAAACGGACCGACGCACAAAAACGCGATCACCAAAACAGATATTTTGGAATACCATTTGTCAGAAGCTCTTTTCTCAGTGAATTCTCCGCAATACCTGCATTTAATAGCCTCATCCCGGATTTCTTCGGCGCAAAACTGACATTTTTTCATTGGCGGGTTCTTGATATGAGCTTTTTAGAATGACTTTCCCGGCTTTTTATTAATACCTAAAGTGCACAAAGATCCTGCCGAAATTCTTATCATCCTTTTCTATCCGGTGGCAGAGCTTGCGTATCTGCGCCTGTTCTAGGAATCGTAGCACGCGTTTCTTTAATTGCCCGCTTCCTTTACCCGGAATGATCTCAATTAAAGTGATCTTCTTGTCCAGGGCGTCTTTGATTGTCCGGCTTAGCGCAGACTCAATAGCCTGCCCATTGTCAAAGATATCGTGTAAATCCAGCTTAATTTTCGCCACTGGAACAGCCCGCCTCCCATTCCTTCCTTAATAGCAGAAGGACTGATGAGGTTACATAGGTGGTTCTGCCGTCTCTGATAATGTAACCTCTGTTCCCCCAGAATACCCGGCTCTTGGTTATTTTTTGAGCAATTTCTTCTGTGGGCAATTTTTCTGTGGCGGTAAGGGCACTCCTTACAACTTCGGTCTTTAAGGAAGTTTCCTGTGATAAGGTTGCTGTTTTCTGTCTTAGCGCAGAATTGCTTTGGGAGCATCCTTTTGAAAAAAGCTGATTAAACACCAAGAATACTACTATGAATAACAGAATAAGCAAAATTACCGTGAACATTTTCTTCATAGTCTCCTCCTTTTTATTTAGAGAGATTTTTGCGAATAAACATCTCTTTCTGAATATCATCGTACATCCGCTGGAACAGTTCCGCGTCAGCGACAATCTGAGAGTCTTCCTGGGTGCCGTATTGGGAGCTGACCTTTGTTTTCTTAACCAGGGTGATCCTTTCCCTGACCCTGTTTTCACCGAACTGCTCAATAGTGGCGGTAATTTCGGAATTATTCATGCCGAATATGTCGCGCCTTACCCCTGTTTCTCCCTGGACAACCCCTGACTGATAATCCGTGCTTTTGATCACATAGCCATAATCCTGAAAAACCTGCAAAGTCGCCTTAAGGGCATCATCAAATTTTCCTTCTAGCTCCCTTGACTCAATACCCCTTCTCTGCAACGGTGTAAGCGTAGCAACGCAGCCCGACAAAAATAAACTTAAAAGCAGTAAAACGCTGACTTTTTTAATCATTTTCTGCTCCTAAAATGCGGATGATCTATAGCTGTAGTCTTTAACAATATCTTTTTCATCGAACTCGATCATTAAGGTAAAGGTTCTTGTCGAGGTAGAAGTTTTACTTCCTGCTATACCGGCGATTATGATCGTCCCATATGAGTCCGAGCTGCCTGTTTCCACAGAAACCCTGTCATAAGTCCAGACCTCGTTTCCGCTTTTATTTTTTGTTACAATGTTTGGCGGGCCGAATACTTCCAGGATCTCTTTTTGTATAGTCTGGCCTTTAATAATCTTGGTTTTTGCCATTCCGGGAGTTAAATTACTTTTTTGCACCGGCTCGCTAGTGCTGGCGCATCCGGATAACAAGAAGAATATCCCCAATACAACAGGTATTAAGAGTTTAAACATTATTCCTCCGTTTGATTGTATTAAAGCTGGGTCTGCGTTTCATATCATGCCCCTGAAGGCCTTTGCTTTACTCCTTTACTATCCAGAAAACGAGTAAGTATATCAGTGTATTTACGGACAAACGCGAATTCTTTGTCTTCAGTACTGGCGTCTGTTGAGGCGACAATCTTTCCGATTGTTTTTATTTTTTCCACTATCACTCGAGAATAATCCGTTCCCTTTTCAATATCCATAGCCGCGCAAACGGAAAGAAAACTCGGTATATTCGAATCGAGTAACGCCTCCTCCGGATCTGCACGCAATGTTTCGTTGAGCTGTTTAGAAGTAAAATTTGAATTTAGTATGGCGTTTATGGTCTCTACCTCCGATTCCACAACGCTCCTATCTGCAGCGATCTCCGCAACCAGACATCTGCTTAAT
>CAYGZJ010000055.1:0-7346 GCA_964354335.1 uncultured Planctomycetales bacterium
AGGGTGCCTAATGTCGTGGAGCGCCAACCGGTATGCGAATCGCTGGAGACCGGGCTTAAGGCTATTGACGCCATGACCCCTATCGGCCGCGGCCAACGTGAGTTGATTATCGGAGACCGCCAGACCGGAAAAACCGCCATCGTCCTGGATACGATCATCAACCAAAAAGGAAAAGGGGTATATTGTATTTACTGCGCTATCGGCCAAAAGCTCTCTAGCGTCGTAGCGGTGCACGATATTCTGGAAAAATGCGGGGCCATGACATACACAACCATTGTCAGCGCTTCAAGCCGCGCTTCCGCGTCACTGCAGTATTTAGCTCCTTATGGTGCAACTGCCATGGGCGAGGAGTTCATGTATGCGGGAAAACATGTGTTAGTGATTTATGACGATCTATCAAAGCACGCCCAGGCTTACCGGCAGCTTTCCCTGTTATTGCGCCGTCCGCCGGGAAGAGAGGCGTATCCGGGAGATGTGTTTTACCTGCATTCGCGGCTTCTGGAGCGCGCGGCAAAATTAAATGACTCACTCGGAGCTGGTTCCTTAACCGCGATCCCGATAGTCGAGACCCAGGCAGGAGATTTTACCAGCTATATCCCGACTAATGTCATTTCAATTACCGACGGGCAGATCTATCTGGAGAATGATTTATTCTATGCCGGGGTAAGACCGGCTATTAACGTGGGGCTTTCTGTATCGCGCGTGGGTGGAAAGGCTCAGAAGAAAGCTATGCGTCAGGTCGCCGGGAAACTCAGGATCGACCTTGCGCAATATAGGGAACTGGAGACTTTTACTCAGTTTGGCACAGAACTGGATAAATCCACCCAGACACAGTTAGCCAGAGGCGAGAAAGTCGTGGAGATCCTTAAGCAGGAACAGTACCGGCCGCTTTCCATGGCTAAGCAGGTAATGATCATCTATACTTCAGCAAAGGGGTTTCTCGATAATATTCCCACAGTCTTAGTCAGGAAATTTGAAGCTGCATTCTATAAATTTATGGATAAAGATCACAGCGATATTGAGCGCGACATAGAGGCCAAGGGTGAGTTGACCGACGAAACCATTAAGGCGCTGGATAATGCCATTACAACCTTTATAAGCGAATTCAAGGCCTAGAGTATGTCACAATCATTGCGCCAGATAAAAAACAGGATCCGCAGCATCGAGAATACCGAAAAGGTCACTTCGGCGATGCAAATGGTCTCGTCTTCTAAGTTAAACCGCATGGATAATATCCTGCAGAACGTTCGGCCGTACTTCCGGAAATTAGAGGAGCTTCTGAATAATATGCTTGCCGGCGTTGAAGGATTCAGGAGCCCGTATATTCAGGGTCCGGAGGTCAGCTCAGGAAAGATCTGCCTGTGTGTTATTGCTTCTGACGGCGGATTATGCGGCGTGTATAATAATAATATTCTTCGCGTAGCGGATGAATTTATCAGGCAACACGGGCAAGAGAATGTCAAATTGGTGATTGTAGGGAAAAAGGGGTTTAATTATTTTAAGAGATATCCGAGAATTGAGATAATCCATTCCTACATCGGTTTAAACGGAAGGTATTCCGAAACAGTAGCCAAAGAAATACTGGGGCTGCTCACTAAGATCTATTTGTCCGGGGAAGCGGGTGAAGTCTATGTCGCTTATTCGCATTTTGTCACAGCGCTCACACATAAGCCAAAAGTCGAGAAACTGCTTAAATTTACTCCCGGCATAGGCAAGGCCTACCGTTACATATATGATCCGGACAGGAATTCTATTCTAGAGAGGTTGATCTCTTATTTTATCGGCGCCAAATTCAGGGTCAGCCTTTTAGAGGCATTTGTTTCAGAGCATGCTAGCCGTACCCTGGCGATGAAGATGGCGACGGAAAACGCCGAGGATATGCTGCAGAGGCTGACGCTCTTACGCAATAAAGTCCGTCAGGCAAAGATCACCGAGGAGATGCTGGAGATCATTGCTTCGGCAGAAGCTTTGAAAGGATAACGCTATGGCAGAAGGTAATATTATTCAGGTCATTGGCCCTACTGTTGATATACGCTTTCCCGAAGGCGAAGGCCCGCAGTTGTTTAATGCCCTAAAAGTGGAATATCCTGATCAGCAGATCAGCCTAACTCTGGAGGTCGCCCAGGATATCGGAAACAACACCGTGCGTTGTGTGGCGCTTGGATCTACGGACGGCCTGGTCAGGGGGATGAAGGCGCGCGATACGGGGTCTCCTATTACCGTTCCTATAGGGCCTCAGGTCTTAGGAAGGATATTCAATCTGCTCGGCGAGACTATCGACGGTCAGGGAGCTCTTCCTGAACCCGAGAAACGCAATCCTATCCACCGTCCATCGCCTAACTTCGAGGAGCAGTTGCCTATTACTTCGCTCCTTGAGACCGGAATGAAAGTATTGGATCTGTTGGCGCCTATCCCGCGCGGCGGAAAAGTCGGGCTTTTCGGAGGCGCCGGTGTAGGCAAGACTGTTATCGTTATGGAACTGATCCGTACCATCGCCACAGAACACGGCGGCGTTTCGGTATTTGCCGGCATAGGCGAGCGCACCAGGGAAGGAAATGAGCTTTGGCTGGAATTAAAGGCTTCAGGAGTCATTAAAAACAGCGCCCTGGTTTTTGGCCAGATGAATGAGCCTCCGGGAGCGCGTCTGCGTATCGGCCTTTCGGCACTTACTATGGCGGAATATTTCCGCGATCAGGAAAGAAAAGACGTTTTGATCTTTATCGATAACGTATTCAGGTATATACAGGCTGGCTCCGAAGTCTCGACACTTTTGGGCCGTATGCCTTCGGCAGTAGGTTACCAGCCCAACCTTCTTACGGAAGTCGCCCAGCTGGAAGAAAGGATCGCCTCTACCCGTGATGGTTCCATTACTTCCATACAGGCAGTTTATGTTCCGGCAGATGACCTTACTGACCCTGCACCCGCTGCGGTATTTTCGCATTTAGACGCAAAGATAGTCCTCTCAAGGCAGATTTCGGAGCTGGGGATCTATCCGGCAGTAGACCCTCTGGATTCTACCTCGCGCATACTTGATTCAAGGATTGTCGGAGAGGAGCATTACAATACGGCGCTGGAAGCGCAGAAGGTTTTGCAGCGTTACAAGGATCTGCGCGATATCATCTCGATCTTGGGCGTTGATGAATTATCTGATGAAGATAAGCTGATCGTTGCCCGTGCCCGCAAGCTCCAGAAATTTTTCTCGCAGCCGTTCTTTGTCGCTGAAGCCTATACTGGCATGAAAGGTAAGTACGTGAAGCTTGAAGATACCATAAAAGGCGTAAGGATGATTACTGACGGCAAGTGCGATGAAATCCCGGAGCAGGCCTTTTTTATGACCGGACCTATCGAAGATGTAATTGAAAAGGGCAATCAATTAAATAAGCAGAATGGTTAAATTTTTTAACGTCAGCATCGTCACCCCTGTGAAAACCGTGTACAACGGTAAGGTATCTTCAATGATCGTTCCCGCTGAAACAGGGTATTTGGGTATACTGGCCGATCATACTCCTCTGGTCGCCAGCCTTGTTGCGGGTAAGTTCACCATGAAAGAAAGCTCCGGAAGTCTCAAGGTCATAGAGTCTAAAGAAAAAGGTTTTCTGGAGGTCATGAAAAATCAGGTAACTGTCCTTCTGGATCACCCTTAGCAAACAATCCACCCTGATTTATTTCCGCAAATGTCAAAATTCTCCTTAGCGATTATAGCGTTAGCTTGTCTTTACTCTACAGCCTATGCAGAAAGCCAGAGCACCAAGGTCTGTCTTAAAAATATCTGCATTCAGGCACAGATTGCGGATTCTGATTACTCCAGGCAGATGGGGCTGATGTATCGGGAAAGCCTTGCGGATACTGAAGGGATGTTGTTCATCTTTAAGAGTGAGGATATGCGCGGTTTCTGGATGCAGAATATGAAGTTTCCCTTGGATATTATCTGGTTTTCTCAGGATAAACGGATAGTGGATATTACCAGGGATGCCCGGCCTTGCCAGGAAGATTGCCAAAACATAATGCCGCGGGAAAAAGTGAAGTATGTCCTGGAAGTAAATTCCGGGTTTGTTGATAAGCATAAGATTGAGTTGGGAGAAAGAATAGATTTTTAAAATACTTTTATAGGGAAAGGGAATGCTCATGAAACGCTTTATTCTGTATCTTATCCGCTGGCAGTTAAGCACGCCGATTCTTTGGCTGGTGGTCAGGCAGATGGGTGCCAGTATTACATCCACCGTAGTTGCTAATCTTATCGGCGGAGCGATATTTTTCTGGGTTGATAAGTTCATCTTTACCTCAAAAGCAATCGAGGTATGGCATATTAAAGAGGGCACCTGTGATAGATGCGGCAGCCGTTCGCATCTATGGCGTCTGGTCAAGACCGCCGGTTATGATAAGAGCAAAGACAAGCCGGTTTTTTTATGCATGTCTTGCTCAAAAGAGAAGACCGATGAATTGCGCTCCAAGGGGATTCCGGTCAGAGGCAAAAGCCGATAAGAGATCAGAGTCAGGTTAATTCTTAAGATCAAGCTGCCCGGCCATCCTCTGACAGAGCAAAGGACTTTTAGAGGCTGAAAATAATTGGGTTAGGCTCCTGTCAGAAACAGGCACGGTCTAAATTACCAGTATTATTTCTTGACAAACAATATTTTTGTGTTAAATTCTTACAAGAGTAGACAAAGGCGTCCATTCTTTATTGCATAAATATTGTGCATCATAAAGAGCGGACGCCTATTTTTTAACCACTACCCATGAAAATATTAGAAAAACAAGTTTTGTCGGATTATCAGGGCACTAGAGTCGTCAGGATGAGGGTTTTTGCCCCGCATGTCGCGGCCAAAGCCAGGCCCGGACAGTTTGTGGCGCTGATGGTGAGCGAAGAAGGGGAAAGGATCCCTTTGACCATAGTGGATAAGGATGACGAATCCATCGTCCTTATTTTTCAGGAGGTGGGTCTGACCACCAAGCTTTTGGGAAAACTTAACATCGGCGATTCCTTATACGCTATTGCCGGACCTCTTGGACATCCTACCGATATAAAGAATTACGGAAAAGTGATCATAGTCGGAGGAGGGGTGGGGATAGCCGAGATTTATCCGGTGGCCCGGGCTTTTAAGGAGGCGGGAAACCATGTTACCTCTATTTTGGGGGCCAGGACAAAAGACCTGCTTATTCTGGAAAAGGAACTGACTAGTGCCTCTAATGAGATCCACGTACTCACTGATGACGGCTCAAATTCCAGGAAAGGATTCACCACTGATGCGCTGGATGAGCTTCTTTCAAAAGAGAAATACGATTTGGTGTATTCGGTCGGCCCCATCCCGATGATGAAAAGGGTGGCAGAGGTGCAAAAAAAATACGGCACCTTTACAATAGTCTCTTTAAACGCGATCATGGTCGATGCCACAGGGATGTGCGGATGCTGCAGGGTGACCGTGGACGGCAAGACGAAGTTTAGCTGTGTGGATGGCCCGGAATTTCCGGCGCAGGCGGTGGACTGGGATGAACTGACCAAAAGAAACCGCGTTTACGAGCAAAAAGAAAAGCATCTTTGCAACTTGAATAAGTTAGTGTAGTGCTCCGCCACATAAACACGCAAAAATTCTCTTCGACCCCACAAGGGGGTCTTCGATAATTTTTGCGTATTCGGCGGAGTGATTAGCAGGAAGTAAAAAGAGGGCTAATCAAAATGAAAAAAGAGCCGGTAAAAGTAAAAGAGCAGGAAGCCCAGAGAAGGTCGGCTAATTTTGAAGAGGTGGTCTTCGGGTATTGCGAAGAAGAGGCCTTAAGAGAGGCTGGCCGCTGCCTGCAATGCCGCGCTCCTAATTGTATCGCCGGCTGTCCTGTCGGGATAGACATAAAGAAATTCATCCTCCAGCTTACCCAGAAAGATTATAAGGGTGCGTATCTGACTATCCGGGAAAAGAATAACTTTCCCTCTATCTGCGGAAGAGTGTGTCCCGCGGAATATCAATGTAGGCTGACCTGTGTTTTGAGCAAAAAGAACCTTCCTTACGCTTCAGCAGAATCGATCAATGTCCATTTTCTGGAAAGATTTATCGGAGATTTTGGGATGAAGCAGGGCCTGGAAGTGGAAAAGAAGCCTGAGGAAAAGCGCTCGAAATTTCCCGCCACAAACCGTGGCGGGTCCGCCACGCAGTGTGGCGGAAAGGTTGCGGTGGTAGGCTCCGGCCCGGCAGGTCTCTGTTGCGCCGGTGAGCTAAGCAGGTTGGGTGTTAAAGTAGTGATTTTTGAAGCCCTGCATAAGACAGGGGGGGTTTTGCGGTACGGGATACCGCCTTTCAGGATGCCCCGGGATGTTTTAGATTTTGAGATAAATTATCTTAAAAAACACGGGGTAGAGATCATCCCTAACTATATTGTAGGAAAATCCAGCGCCCTGGAAGATCTTTTTAGTCAGGGGTTTGACGCCGTGTTTTTGGGCCTGGGTGCGGGTGTCCCGGGCTTCTTGGGGATAAAGGGCGAGAATCTCTGCAATGTTTATTCCGCCAATGAATTTCTGACTCGGGTGAACCTTATGTCGGCTTATAAATTCCCCGAGTCGCACACGCCGGTAAATATCGGAGAGCATATTTTGGTCGTGGGAGGCGGGAATACCGCGATGGACGCCGCGCGCTGCGCCTTAAGGCTGCAGAAAATGAGTGGGATGGTGCCGAATACCACGGTCATTTACCGAAGGACCGAGGTGGAGATGCCGGCGCGGAGGCTAGAGATCGAGCACGCTAAAGAGGAAGGCGTGAAATTTAGATTCCTGGTCCAGCCTCAGGAATATATCGGAGACGAAGCTGGGCTGGTAAAGAAGCTTAAATCTCTGGAATGCCGCCTGGGTGAGCCGGATGAATCCGGCAGAAGAAAGCCGGTGGCTATCGAGGGAAGCGATTTTGAATTGGAATGCGATCTGACGATCATCGCTATCGGCTTACAGGCAAATCAGGTTTTAACCAGCGCGACACCGCAACTGAAGACTGATAAATACCACGACGTGGTGGTAGACCCCGAAACTATGGAGACCTCCGTTAAGGGAGTGTTTGCGGGTGGAGATATTGTGGGCGGAGAGGGGACAGTCATCGAGGCAATGGGAATGACCAAGAAGGCCGCAAAAGGTATAATCGAGTATTTAACAAGAAAGTAATGCACCCCGGCTTATAGGAACGCCGGGTGTTCCGCTTACTGCGTAAGGAGGAGAGTATGTCGAAAAGAATCGAAGATTTTATGGCAAAGGTAGTAGAAAAAAACGCGGGTGAAAAGGAATTTCATCAGGCGGTGCAAGAGGTAGTCGAGTCATTGGCCCCATATATTGAAAAGAATCCCAAATATGATGATGCCAAGATTCTGGAGAG
>CAYGZJ010000056.1:0-7325 GCA_964354335.1 uncultured Planctomycetales bacterium
TTATCTTATTGCCTCTTACGATATCTGTATGGATCAGCGCGGGAGAATAACCGGGGCTGCCCCGCCGAAGCGAATCTTTTACTATCGAATTCCTCAGGCAACCTTTTGCGTATCCAAGCTCTACCCCCTGCCTTACCGCAGCCTGCAGATCCCCGATAATAGAGACGCCCTGGCCGATCTCCAGAAACACAACCGGCATTCCTGTGTCCTGACAGATCGCGAGTTTTTCTTTGCGGGCGATAAGCGCATTCAGGATAGTAGCGGCGAGAATTTTCTTAGCCCGCTTATTTTCTTCTTTGCGATACGCGCGGCGAAGCGCCTGCAAAACATCCCTACGTAAATCCTGATTTGCGCGGATACATAGCCCCGCAACCGTATCTTTTATCTTTGAGGCAAGGATTTTTCTCATCTTCGTTTATATTCGCGGCAGACGGTTGTAGTGATCCCGCCGCGGGGATTAAATATCGAGGTGATCTTTGCCCAGCGCGGCTTGCATGCCGAAACAAAATCTTCCAGCATTTTATTTGTCAGGTGCTCATGAAAAATACCGAGATCACGGAAGAATACTGTATACATCTTCAAAGACTTCAGCTCTATGCAATAGCGCGCAGGCGCATACTCAATAGCGATCTGGGCAAAATCCGGCAGGCCGGTTTTCGGACAGATACAGGTAAATTCAGGGATCTCAATACGGATAATATATTCCTTGTCCTGATACTGATTTTCCCAGACTTCGATATCCGGTGTTTTAAGTCCTCTGACTTTCTTTTGCAATCCTTCGTAAGAAGACTTATGATTTTTTGACTTTACGAAACGCTGGCTCTTCATTATTTTACTCCCATCGCCTTATGCATCTGTCCGATCACACAGGCAGTAACGTTCTCCTGCCTGCAGATCTCCTTAAAATCCTCCAGCTTCTTTTCCAGCCGCTGTTGGTCTTGCTGGCTGTCCGGCTGCAGGACCATGACCGCGGACTTATTGACCTGATGCATCATACGCAACCCCTGCACCAGATCATCTTCGTGCGTGTATTCAGAAATGACCGCCTTGACAAAGACCTCTTTTGCGGACGCGATTTCAAGGAAGCGGCGGTGATGATCCCATAAGAATTTCATCCCCGAAGAGCTGGGGAACTTGAAATCCATAGCCACAAAATGCACAAAATCTATGACATCTTCCAGCTCACGATAAAGCGTGCCGTTAGTCTCCAGATAATTAAGCCACCCCTGTTGATACGTTAACTGCAAAGATTCCTTTAGAAAATCTTTTTGCAGCAGCGGCTCTCCCCCGGTAAAAGAAATAGAATGATACTGATCTTCATAAAGTTTCAGTTCGTCCAATAGCTCTTGCGCCTCGTACTCCATAAAGCGGTTTAACTTAGTATCGCAGAATGTGCATCCGAGGTTACAACCGTAAAAACGCACGAAAAGCTGTTTCTCCCCGAGAAACAACCCTTCCCCCTGCACGCTGTCAAATATCTCTGCGATCTTGCCTTTCATACTGTTCGCTTCTCCCTAGCTACTCACTACTATCTGCTAACTACTCTTAACAAGCGGATCCTTCATCTTTGCCCGCGCAAATCCCTTGGCGCGAAAATAACAACTATCGCAATCGCCACAGGGAATCTTACCGCCCTTATAACATGACCATGTCAACTCAAACGGCACGCCTAACTTTTCACCCAGGCGGATGATCTCTGCCTTATCCATCTTAAGCAGCGGGGCCTTTATGGCTATCCCCCTGTTTTCCACGCCAGCCTTGGTACCGCAACGCATGACTTTATTAAAAGCACGCAAGAATTCCGGCCGGCAATCCGGATATCCGGAATAATCATGGGTATGCGCGCCGATGAATATCGCATTTGCTTTTATAGCTTCAGCATAAGAAAGGGCAAAACTTAAGAAAACGATGTTACGACCAGGCACATAGGTAAGCGGGATTCTTTCCCTGGACTTAGTCGCAACTACGCTGATTTTTAACTTCCTATTTAATAAACTGCATCCGGCACTAGGAAGACGTATCTTTATCAGTTCATACGGACATCCGGATTTTTTTGCGATAATTTTTGCCGCTAGTATTTCTTTGCGGTGCCGCTGACCGTAATCAAAGATAAGGCAATGACAAAGAAACCCTTCTTTTTTGGCGATGTAAAGCGTTGTGGCTGAATCAAGTCCGCCTGACAAAAGAACGACTGCCGGATTATTCTTCATACGTGGCGCAAGAATTTTCCGATTCCCAGACAGTAACCGCGACAAGACCGGCGATCTGGGCCTTAAGCTGCCGGTAAAGATACTCCGCTATATTCTCTGAGGTAGGATTTATCTTCTTGAAATAGGGAATCTGGTTTAAATATTTATGGTCGAGTTTCTCCAGGGCCGCGCGAAGCTTAACTTTAACAAGCTTAAAATCCATGACCATGCCGATTTTATCCAGCTTTTTGCTTTTGGCCATAACCTCGACTTTCCAGTTATGTCCGTGAAGGGCCTCGCACTTTCCCTTGTAGCCACGCAGGTTGTGTGCCGCGCTAAAACAAAACTCTACTTTTATCCTATACATTGGACACCTTCTTGACATTGGTCAATGACTTGCCCAGAAAACGCCTGGCAAGCTCATTGAACCATTCGGGATTATCGCTGACATAGAATTGCTGTTTTCCGGCGCGGCCTTTGTTAAGCATCCCCTCAGCTGCCAGGATCTTCTTGACTTCCATGGCTATCTGCTGCGCAGAATCTATCAGTGTAACATTTTTCCCCATGATCTCTTTGATCACGGACCTCAATAGCGGATAATGCGTACATCCTAAAATCACTGTATCAACACCGGCGTCTTTGAGCGGCTTAAGATAGTGCCGCGCCACTGACATAACAACCTCGCCGCCAAGCCAGCCTTCCTCGACAAACGGTACAAACAACGGACAGGCAACGGCAGTGACTTTAACCTTTGGATCAAGCTGCCTGATCTCAACCTCATAGGCGCGGCTTTTAATGGTCCCCTTTGTCCCGATGACGCCTATACGTTTATTTTGCGTAGCATACACCGCCTCGCGGACTCCGGGGCTGATCACTCCTACGATCGGCACCTTGAAATGATTCTTGATCGCCGGCAGGGCCAGACTTGATGCTGTGTTGCATGCAACACAAATAAGTTTGACGTCCTGTTTTAAAAGGAAAAGTATATTTTCAATGGAGAAACGGATAACCGTCTCCCTGGATTTAATACCGTAAGGGACTCTGGCGGTATCTCCGAAATAAATGATATTTTCCTTAGGCAGCTGCCGGATCAATTCCCTGGCTACCGTAAGGCCGCCGACACCTGAATCAAAGACGCCGATAGATTTCATGATAAAGATGCTCCTTTATATTACCGGTAAGATATTTAACTTAACGCTGGGCAACTTCCGTATTGCTGTAATCCCGGGCATAATCAAGTATTCCCTGCGCGACATTCTCCGCGACTTTTTGTCGGTAGGCGCTGCTTTTTAACAGGCGCTCTTCAGTAGGATTTGAGACAAATCCTGTTTCAACCAGAACTGCCGGCATCTGCGTGCCGCGCAATACCTCAAATCGGGCACTCTTGACCCCAAGGATGCGGGCATCGGAATTACTGTCCATGACTCGGCAGATAGAACGTGACAATGCTACAGACTCCGAGCGGTTGGAAGTATAGATCATATCCCAAACAATCGCCTTTAGATCCAACGCATTACTGGCAAGCTGAAAATTATCAAGATTTATAGGCGTATCCTGCGCGGAAAGATAGCCGCGCTTGGAATCGCTGACAGTCGGAGCGACATAATAAACCTCAAATCCGTTTAAGGTCCTCACCCGGCTGGCGTTAGAATGAATACTGACAAAAAGATCCGCGTTAGCATCATTGGCTATATCCACGCGCCTGCCAAGCTGAATAAACTTATCCGTAGAGCGCGTCAGGGATACGGTCAGACCCGCAGAGCGCAAGATAGCGGACAGGCGTTTTGCGATATCCAGGTTTATTTCTTTTTCCTGTAATCCGCTGCGCCCCAGCGCTCCCGGATCATCTCCGCCGTGGCCGGCATCGATCACTACTTTTTTAATACGCAGAACCGGAATACCCGTCCTTTTACGTAACGGATACTCTTTAAAAAGGCCGTCTAAGATCTGCTCTCTAAAAGTTACGGGGACTACGATCGCGCCGCGGTAAAAATCTACGGGGTGGCGCAGATGCGCCGGTACGCCATCTACCAAAACCAGCGAATCCCCAACCATCATGTTTACTTTGTGCGCGTCCCTGTTTAACTCTACTGTACGGGCAAAAGTGTCATACTCGACACGCAAATTCTGGGCGCTGGTGACCGCGATAAGCGGGACATAGGAAAGATTGTTAATGGTGTAGGTGATGCCGCCTTCCTGCGTAGGGATAGACTCGCATCCGGAGAATAAGAGTGAGAGGAAAATAAAGATTATAAGTAAAGCGTGTGTAAGTTTCATGGTTGTTGTTTAGTTCACAGTAACTGACTATGCTACATCTGTCCTTGGTGTCCCTTGCTTAAACGTGCCGAAAATCTCTTCGATATTTTCGGCACAAGCTTCGGGACCATTTGCCTGAATTAAAATTATGGCAAATGTGTGGCGCCGCACTTTAATTTCAATCGCTTCCTAGCCGGAAATTAATCCCGCCGAGTGTGACAAAATTATCGAAGAGAATTTTGTCATATTTTACGAGGCGGGACGCCTCGCTTCGCTCGGCAGCGCTCGCTTTAGTGCCACCAAATTTTTGCTTGTCGGGCTAGATGGTGGCGCCGCACTTTAATTGGTGGCACTCCGCTCGCTACGGCCCTTGTCGGGCCGTTTAACGCTCGCTTGAGTGCCACCAAATTTTTGCTTGTCGCAAAAATTTGGTGGAGGTGGGCGGAATCGAACCGCCGTCCTTAAGTAGACCGATAAAAGTCGCTACATGTTTAGTTCATCTTTTACGCTTATTCCCGCGCACTCCGATAAACAGGATTGCGCAAGCCGCAAGCCTTTAAGTGTCTCACCCGGACGCCAAAGGCTAATGTGCCCGGGCCAGCCTGTCTAAAGGCTCAATCTCAGGCCGCAGGCTGCCCAAGTTGAGGCTTCAGTCTTTAGTGAAGACTGAAGGCTAGCGCTCCCGCTACCGGCGCTTTAACCATTGCTGGCTGAAACGCTGATAAACGGTTTAACACTGGTGTGTTTGCGTTTATATTGTGTAAGGGTTGTTAACGCGGCAAACCTTACATCCGCGACATGCTACTTTTACCCGACATACCCAAGTCGAGCCCTTTTCACCCCCGATTTTATAAATTCAAAGTTTAAAGTATAAAACTCAAAGCAAGTTTAAAGTTCAAAATTTCAAAACTTTGCCTTAGCCTTTAACCTTTTGATTTGTTTTGAATTTTTAATTTTAGTCTTTGAATTTAAGTTAACGTTTTGTTCTGTACTTCATGACTCTCCGCACCGCCATATCCGTCTCCCGCCTCTTAATATCTTCCCGGCGGTCGTAGGATTTCTTTCCTTTGCAAAGAGCAAGTTCGACTTTAGCGAATCCGCGCTCGTTAAAATAAACCTTTAACGGTATAAGCGTTAAGCCGCGCTGGGCAAGCTGTCCTGCCAGTTTGTCTATCTGTTTCTTATGCAAGAGCAATTTACGCTGCCTTACCGGATCAACATTAAGGTAACTTGCCTGCTCGTAAGGACTTATGTGCGCGCTGTATAAAATAACCTCATTCTTGTCAATGCGGGCGAAGCTGTCGTTAATATTGATCCTGGCATCCCGCAGAGCCTTGACTTCGCTTCCCTTAAGCTCGATACCGCATTCAAAGGACTCGATAACCGCATAATCCCGGTGCGCCTTACGGTTAGTGGTGACTATTTTACTCATTTTATCATAAAGTGGTTCAAATATATAATCAAAAATACCGGTATGGTGATTACGCTGATGATGTGGGTAAAAAATATGCCCTGGCTGACCAGAAGGTCCTCTTTTTTATAGTGCCTGACCAGCACAGAAAGGGTCGTAGCCGAAGGAACAGCCAGCTGGATCAGGATCAATAGGCTGATCAAGCGCGGCATATTAAAAGTAAATATAACTGCCAGACCGATCAAAGGAAGGATCACCATTTTAGCTAAAATAATCAGAGATAAGCTCTTCCTGTCGATACTCTTCAGGCTGATTTCAGCAAGGTTCCCCCCCACCACGAACATAGCCAAAGGCAAAGTGCAATCGCCGATCATGCGCAGAGGCTTATAAAGCGTTTCCGGAACGAATTTTTGCAGCCCGAAAAATACAAATAAAAGGCTGAATATTACCGCTATAACCGGCGGACTGAACAGGCTCGCCAGCTCAAAGGGTTTACGTTTATAGCAGCAGATCGTGTGCGCACCGACGGAGAACATGAGCAGGTTAAAACCAAGCAGAAACAAAAATAAATAAATAAACATCTCTCCTGCCAGGGCCGCGGGCAGAAGCGCTGCTACCAAGGCAAGGGGCAGGTATCCGGAATTCTGGAAAGCAACCAGATTTAAAAACTGTAATCTCTTCTCATCGCCCGAAATAAACTTAAGAAACGGCAGGCCTACCAGCCAGCCTAATAAAGTTATGGCGATACTTAACAGCGGAAAAATCCACCAGTTAGGATACAGGTCAAAACGGAAATCCTTGATCAGCTGACAGAACATCAGCACAGGCAGCGTGATATCTATGGTCAGGCGGCTCAAGGCCTTAAGCCCTTCGTGGCCTAAAACCTCTTTTTTGACCAGAAAATAACCTATCCCGCCTAAAAAAAAGATCTGGAAAACGGCACTGCCAGTGATCTTAAATGACTCTAAAAGCACGGTTCCTCCCCTTATCAGAACTTATTATTATATCAACAAATCACAGACGGAGCAAACTTTAATATTTGACAGGCAGGGGAGGCTGGGATATACTTAAAGGGCATTTACGCGGAAGTGGCGGAATGGCATACGCGCACGTCTCAGAAGCGTGTGGAGAAATCCTTGAGGGTTCAACTCCCTCCTTCCGCAAAATTAATCTCAAAATCCCCCTCGTTTCTACTAGATTTCTACTACCAAACTACCCATTCCACTCAAAGAGCGATCTAATATCCGGATCAATCACCGTCGGTGCATAATTCACATAATGATCTGTTATCTCAATGCTTGAATGACCCATCCAATTCCTTACATTCCCAATATAGTTACCACAGGCTAGAGAATATGTTGCGAAGGTATCCCTGAATTTCTGGCAACTTCCCTTTACGCCAATTTTCTTTAGTGCTTCTGCCATTGGCCTATCAAAACTACTCCTTGCATAAAGATTACCTCCTTCGC
>CAYGZJ010000057.1:0-7293 GCA_964354335.1 uncultured Planctomycetales bacterium
GATGATATTTTACCTGGCAGCGCTTCTGGGATCATTTTTCACCGCTATTTCTTTCTTAAAGCTTGGGCATGCCGCGTTTTTAGGTAAGACCAGTGATGAGCATAAGAACGTAAAAGAATCAGGCTGGTTGATGCTGGCGCCGATGGTGGTGATCGCTTTATTATGCGTTATTTTCGGCGTGTTTAACGCGCTTCCCATCAATAATTTAATTCAGCCGATTCTGGGAGAAAGTTCTGTGGGCCACAGCTTTTCCGGATTCCCGACAAATCTTACGCTGGTATTATTTACTTTAGTTGTGCTTGCCGCGGCAGTTATCAGCCACCTGATGGGCGTAAGAGCGACAGGCAGCGGCGTAAGGGCGGTGGATTATATACATCACGCCCCGGTTTTGTCGAAGATCTATGAGCTTGCGGAAAGAAGGTTTTTTGATCCTTATGAGATCGGCCTGAAACTACTGAGCGTCTTGGCCAAGGTTCTTTATGCCATTGACCGGGTGATCGACTGGGTTTATGAGAAACTTTCAATCAATATAGCTTTTGGTTTAAGCCGCCAGGTGCGTAACTGGCATAACGGAAATTATACGCATTATGTCGCCTGGTCGCTGGCCGGGATGTTTTTAGTAGTCATCTTCCTGATGATAAGAGGATAAGATGCTTTCTTTATTTATTACTATACCTTTGGCCGCAGTATTGTTCCTGAATCTGCCGTTTCGGGCATTGATGAAACGGTTGGTTTTCAGCTTAGGGATAGCACTTACGCTTGCCCAAACAGTACTAAGCGTTTTGGCCATACTGGGGATCTGGGATGTCCGGTCGGTCCCCGTAAGCCCGCTTTTTAAATTCAATATAGCGGTGGATAGCTTAAGCCTGCTGCTTCTTCTGTGCACCGGCATTGTATTATTGGTGACTATTCTGGTATCTAAGAGCTTTATTCAGGAAGGGGAGAGCCGGTTTAATTTTATCAATCTAATAATTATCGCGCTCTGCGGTGCCAATGGCATTGCCTTAGCCCGCGATATTTTCTCTTTGTATGTCTTTATTGAGGTGACTTCCATCACCTCTTTTATACTGATCGTCTTTAATAAAGACCGCGACGCTTTTGAGGGGGCTTTTAAATATATCATCCTTTCGGCAATAGCTACGGTTTTTATGCTATCTGCCATCGGCCTGATATTTCTTATCGCAGGGGATATGAGTTTTAGCGCGGTGCATGCCGCGTTGGATAGTTCCGCGCATACGTCTTTAGTACTTTTTGCTACGGGAGTGTTTCTCTGTGGCCTGTTTATTAAGGCCGGAGCAGTGCCGTTTCACGCCTGGCTGGCTGATGCCTATACCGCGGCATCCGCGCCGGTTTCCGTTTATCTGGCAGGTATCGCTACCAAGGCTTTAGGCGTCTACACATTGATCAGAATAGTGGTTTCGGTATTCGGTTTCAATGCTCCGGTGAATTCAGTGCTTTTATTTATTGGCGCAGTCTCGGTAGTTGTTGGTGCGGTTGCCGCTCTGACTCAGACTGACTTTAAGCGCATGCTGGCATATTCGAGTATCAGCCAGATAGGCTATATCGCCCTTGGGCTCGGATGCGCAACTCCGCTGGGTATTGCTGCCGCGGCATTCCATTTCTTTAACCACGCGATATTCAAATCGCTTTTATTCGTCAATTCCGCGGCTGTAGAAAAACAGGCAGGCACAAGGGATATGGATAAGCTTGCTGGCCTGTCTCAAAAAATGCCGGTTACCGGTACCACTTCGGTTATAGCTGCTTTGTCTACTGCCGGCCTGCCGCCTTTGGCCGGATTCTGGAGCAAGCTTTTGATAATTCTGGCGTTGTGGTCATCCACGCATTATAATTATGCGGTTATAGCGGTAATGGCTAGTCTATTGACTCTTGCGTATATGCTCATAATACAGAGAAAAATATTCTTTGGCAGGATAGGTGATCATCTTACGGATGTGAGGGAGGCAACCTGGGATCTGATTTTGCCGGCTGTTATTCTGGCGGCTATAACCGTGGGAGTGGGAGTGTTTTTTCCTTTTAATTTATGCAGATTGATCATTCGTTAAATTCCGTTATTCTCGTCACTTTGGTCTTAGCCGGGTTATGGACGGTCATGACCAGAAGCCTTATTCGCTCGGCGATCGGCCTTGCAGTGACTAGCGCGGTGCTGACCATGCTGATGTTTCGTTTTGATTCCTGGTTGGCCGCGGTTTTTGAGCTTTCAGTCTGCGCCGGGTTGATCTCGGTGGTTTTTATTTCTACCATAAGCCTTACTGAACCGTTGACCCAGAAAGAAGTGCTTAAGCATATGAAGGACCGCTTCAGCCGGTTCATGTACCTGCCGCTTCTGATACTGATAGTGGGGGTGGGGTTGATGCTGATCAAAATGAATCTGAATTTTCAGCTGCCTTCGGCTGAGATTGAGACAGACGCGCGTAAGGTTCTGTGGAACCTTCGCGATCTGGACCTTCTGGGGCAGGTGGCCATTATTATGACCGGGGTTTTTGGGGTGGTGGTTTTATTCAAGGAGATGCGCAGAAAATGATGAACGTAGAGTTGTTCTGGCACTTATTTATTGTGGTGATCCTGCTTATGGTCATGGGGTTTTACTGTATTTTCATGACCTACAACCTGATCCGCGCCCTTATAGGTGTGGAGATTTTGATCAAGGCGGTGACGCTTTTGATCATTGTCGCCGGGTATGTAACCGGCCACATGGCTCTGGCGCAGGCGATAGTGATCACCCTGATCGTCGTGGAAGTGGTCTTTATCGTAGTGGCTACAGGTGTGGTCATCGGCCTGCACAGGCATAACGGTACCTTGGATACGCGAAAGCTTCGCAATCTGAAAGGTTAACTCATGAGCAATATTTTACTTACTCCTCCGTTGGCGTTTCTGATACTTTTTGCGTTTTTCTTAATACTTTCGGCCTTGCTTTCCCGTTTGGCTTTTCGCGGAAAGAAGCAGGCCTACGGTACCGGGGAATCCTATGCCTGCGGTGAGGATGTACCTGACCATCTTGCCCAGCCCGATTACAGCCAGTTTTTTCCTTACGCGTTCTTTTTTACCATTGCCCATGTGGCGACACTTATTGTCACTACCGCGCCTATGGAGACCCTGCGGGCGCTGGTAATGGCAGTGATCTATATTATTGTAGTAGTGATCGGATTGTATGTATTGCTCAGGAGATAGTAATTCCTATGAAGACAGTTGACCGCATAGTGAACTGGGCCAGGCTTAAATCGCCGTGGATACTGCATTTTAACTCTGGCGCCTGCAATGCCTGCGATATTGAAATAGTGGCAGCGCTTACTCCGGTCTACGACCTTGAGCGCTTTGGCATTCAAATTAAAGGCACTCCGCGCCATGCCGATGTGCTGGTTTGCTCCGGCCCGGTCACTCGTCAGACCGAGGCCCGCCTGGTGCGTATTTATGAGCAGATGGCTGAGCCCAAGTTTGCGGTGGCTGTAGGGACCTGTGCCTGTTCAGGAGGAGTTTTCCAGGGTTGCTATAATGTGCGTTCCGGCATCAATAAAGTCATACCGGTCTCGGCATTTATTCCGGGTTGTCCGGCCAGCCCCAAGGCTATTATCGACGGCGTAGTCAAGCTTTTGGCCAGCCTTGAGCAGAAGGAAGAGAGCCAAGCAAAATGAATGAAGAAGTTTTGAGGCAGCAGATTATCAGTAAGTTAGGTGTTACCGAAGACAAGGTCACGGTAGCGCGCCAGCGCAGGCTA
Organism: uncultured Planctomycetales bacterium; assembly: GCA_964354335.1. Classification (GTDB taxonomy): domain Bacteria; phylum Omnitrophota; class Gorgyraeia; order Gygaellales; family Profunditerraquicolaceae; genus JAPLLR01. The sequence continues at coordinate 3,734 of CAYGZJ010000057.1, forward strand.
TCCTGTGAAATAGAGTACAGCCGTTTTGCCGAAGCCTTTAAGATATTGATCGCAGAGTTAAAATTCAATTCCCTTTGCGCCCTGACCGGGTTGGATGAGGCGGATAAGCTAAGCGCTATATATCATCTTGCCAGGGAGGATGGTACGGTTTTGAATTTGAAGACTTCTGCGGATAAGAATAATCCGGTTCTAAAGAGCGTGACCGCGATATTTCCCAGCGCAGAAGTTTATGAGAGAGAATTGGTGGATTTGCTGGGATTTGAGGTAGAGGGCCTGCCGCAAGGCAGCCGTTATCCTTTGACTGATGACTGGCCTCTGGATGAGCATCCTTTACGCAAGGACTGGAAGCCGGAAGACAGTAGGTAGTAGTTAGCAGATAGTAGTTAGGGAAAAGCAAGAGCTACAAATACATAGAGAGGCTTAATATGCATGATGCACATGAGCATGAGTTTAAGATCCCTATCGGCCCACAGCATCCGGCTTTAAAAGAGCCGGAGAGCTTCAGCGTCGCCCTTAAGGGAGAAAAGATATTGGGAGTGGATATCAGGCTGGGCTACAACCATCGCGGCGTGGAGAAAGCTGCTGAAGAGAGGACCTATGTGCAGGCGGTTTATCTTATCGAGCGTGTCTGTGGCATATGTTCGCACGCCCACTCCAGCGCCTTTGTCCAGGCAGTTGAAGAAATTGCCAAACTTGAGATTCCTAAGCGCGCTTCCTATATCAGGAGTATAATCGGTGAGTTGGAGAGGATCCACAGCCATTTTCTTTGGCTAGGCGTTGCCGGACATGAGATCGGATTTGATACGCTACTAATGTACACCTGGCGCGACCGCGAGATAGTCATGGATATTCTGGCCCGTATTACCGGAAACCGGGTTAACTACGGGATGAATTGTATCGGCGGAGTCAGAAGGGATATCGATGACAGCGAGCGTAAGGATATCCTTGCCGGAGTTGATAAGCTCGAAGAGCGTACCAAATATTATATTAAGCTGGCCCTCGAGGAGACCACTATTATCAACAGGTTGTCCGGAGTGGGCGTAGTCTCTCATGAGGATGCGCTTCGCCTGGGAGCTGTAGGCCCTACTGCTCGGGCTTCTGGAGTAAACCGCGATGTGCGCCACGATGATCCTTATGCCGCATACTCTGAGATTGAATTTAATGTGGTCATTGACGACCATAACGATGTATACGGACGCACTATTGTGCGTCTTAAAGAACTACTTGAGTCCTGCAAGATGCTCAGGCAGCTGCTGGCTAATCTGCCTGAGGGGCCGATTGCAGTGCGCGCGCCGCGCAAGATCCCGGCAGGCGAGGCCTTGAGCCGCTATGAAGCTCCGCGCGGCGAGGACGTGCATTATGTCAAGGCAAACGGCACGGATAAGCCGGAGCGGGTGAAGGTTCGCGCCCCGACATTGGCCAATATTCAGGCAGTAAAGCACATGCTTCGTGACAGGTACCTGGCGGATATGCCGATAGTCATTGCGGCAATTGATCCGTGTTTTTCCTGTACTGACCGCCTGATTACGGTAAACCACATTGAGAGTAATAAGAAAGAAGTGATGAAGTGGCAGGACCTGCATAAGTACAGCATTGAGTGGCACAAGAGAAGAGGGTTCGATTTTTCCAAGTTTCAAGATAAGCTGAAAGGTTAGAATGTCAGCGTTATTTTCGCTATTTATTTTTCCGGGTTTTCTGTTTCTGATCGTTTTCGGGCTGCTTGCGGAATTCATTGACCGTAAGATCTACGCCCGGCTGCAGAACAGGGTCGGCCCGCCCTGGTTCCAGCCTCTGGCGGATATCATTAAGCTGTTAGGCAAAGAGGACATCACTCCTACTCATGCGAATGTGCGCATGTTTACTGCGGCGCCTCTTTTTGCCCTTACCGCTACGGTGTGCGCGATCCTGTATATCCCGATCTGGGGCACAAAAGCGCTTTACTCTTTTAACGGCGACATTATCGCTGTGCTGTATCTATTGACTATTCCTACTTTGACATTTTTTATCGGCGGGTGGTACTCCACATCGCTATATGCTCGGATAGGTTCGGTGCGCACCATCACCCAGTTATTTGCTTATGAGGTGCCTCTGTTCATGGGCATACTTTCCCCGGCATTGCTGGCCAATACCTGGTCGTTAAGCGAGATGGCCGTATTTTACAGCAAGCATCCGTGGTATTGGTGTTTTAATCTGATCGGTTTTGCGGTTTCCGTAGTAGCGCTCTTGGGTAAGCTTGAGAAGGCGCCCTTTGACATACCGGAAGCCGAAACCGAGATCGTAGCCGGCTGTTTTACCGAATACAGCGGAAGGCTTTTTGCTTTCTTTCGCATGACCATAGATATTGAGATGATCATCGGAGCTACGCTTTTTTCCGCGGTGTTCTTGCCTTTCGGTCTTACAGTCAATCCCGCTGTAGGATTTGTGATATATCTGATCAAAGTCGTATTTATAGTCGCGCTTCTTGCTCTTTTACGCACTATTATGGCGCGCCTCAGGATCGACCAGATGATCCAGTTTTGCTGGAAATATTTGACCCCTCTTGCGCTGGCACAGGTTCTTATCAACCTGATCTTAAAAATACTTTTATTCAAATGAGACCGGGAAAGATCTTACGCACAGTATTGAATTCAATTTTTAAGAAATCCGCCACTCAGGATTATCCGCATAATAAGTCCCGGATGCCCAAGGGCTTCAGGGGAAAGCTTAAATTTTATTCTGAGAAGTGCATTGGCTGTAAAATGTGCATGAAGGATTGCCCATCCGGAGCTATTATCATACGCGAGGCTGCACCAAAGAAGTTTGAGTGCGAGATCGATCTTTCCAAATGTATATTTTGCGCTCAGTGCGTGGATACCTGTCCCAAGAAGGCGCTTGAGGCCACCGAAGAATTTGAGCTTGCCCAGCTGGATATTGACAAACTGAAAGTGATTTTTCATGCAAAGATTGATTCAGGGCCTGAAGAGCAGGCTAAAGTCAGCTAGGCGGATAGCTCTTTTAGGCGTGGGCTCAGAGTTGCGCGGGGATGACGCTGTGGGCATCATGGTCGCCGACAGTCTGGCAAGGTCCTGCCGTAGCAGAAAGTTTAAAGCATTTCTCGGCCACACCGCTCCGGAGAACCTTACCGGAGAGATCCGGGCTTTTAAGCCTACGCATTTAGTGATTGTTGACGCTGCAGAGATGGGAAAAAAAGCTGGGGAGGCAGCGCTTATCGATCTTGATAATCTTTCCGGAATTACTTTTTCTACACATCAGTTGCCGATAAAGGTCCTGGCGGATTATTTAACTAAAGACGTCGGCTGTGAAATCTCTGTGATAGGTGTGCAGCCTAAACAGCTTAAGTTCGATAGCCCGGCTTCCAAAGAAATCGTATCCGCTGCCAGGCAGCTGGTGAAAGTTATTAAGCAGGCAGCGCATCTTTGAAATGCAACCGGATGATTTGTAATGGGAAGAGGGTTAAGGTCGTTTAATGATATTTTGCCCCACCTCGTAAAATGTGTAAAAATTCTCTTCGATAATTTTGGCACACTCGGTGGGGTTAAATTCCTGCGCCTACGGCGCAG
>CAYGZJ010000058.1:0-7256 GCA_964354335.1 uncultured Planctomycetales bacterium
TAAGCGGGTTTTTTGTGCTTTTGGTCCCTTTCGCAGAAACCCCTGAGCTTTAGGATTTTATGTAAGATTGTCTCTGCTTCGCACCCATGGAATGGTGTTCGCTTTCTGCGAAAGGGAGGGAGCCTAGGTCTTTAGATCGAGGGGCTCCACGGGTAATTTAATTGACATAAACCTCAATCTACTATATAATTATTAATCTATGGAATTAAACGAAATCATCCAACAAAGAGTGCAAAAAGCCGAGTCTATGAAGGCAAAAGGGGTAAGTCTTTACCCCAGCAGCGTTCCTTCGCATATCGAGATTTTGCAAGCACTTAGCGATTTTCAGGAGGGTAAAACCGTATCCCTTTGCGGTAGGGTCACTGCTAAGCGCTCTCATGGCAAAGCTACCTTTTTGGATATTAAAGATGGGGGCGGAAAGATTCAGCTCTACATCAAGGAAGGCGAGATCAGCCCTGAGAATTTCGCGGTCTTAGAGGGGCTTGATATTGCGGATATTGTTTTTGCTAAGGGGGAGCTTTTTAAGACCCGCACCGGAGAGCTTACGGTTAAGACCGGGGAGTTCCTGTTGCTTTCTAAAGCGTTAAGGCCGCTTCCAGAAAAATGGCATGGCCTTAAGGATGTGGACCTGCGTTACCGCCAACGTTATCTTGACCTTATTTCTAATGAAGAGGTAAAGAAGGTATTTATCTTACGCTCAAAGATAGTAAAGGCGATGCGGGATTTCCTCGAAGCTCAGGATTACCAGGAAGTCGAGACGCCGATGATGCATCAGATCCCGGGCGGCGCGGCAGGCAGGCCTTTTAAAACATTCCATAATGAGCACAGCATGGAATTGTTCATGCGTATAGCTCCGGAATTATATTTGAAGCGTCTTATCGTCGGCGGGATGGATCGCGTTTATGAAATAAATCGGTCTTTTCGCAATGAAGGAGTCTCTACCCGGCATAATCCGGAATTTACCATGCTTGAGGTCTACCGCGCATATGCCAATTATGAGGATATGATGCGGCTTGCCGAGGATCTTGTTGTCAGTGTGGCAAAGGCAGTTTTTAACAAGACTGTCTTTAGTTATCAGGGCAAGGAAATAGATTTTACCCCTCCCTGGAATAGGGTCTCTTTTGCCGGACTGGTCAAAGAGAAGTTTGATATTGAGCCTTCGGACAGCGAAGAAACAATGCTTAAGAAATTGCAGGCAAAGGGGTTTGCCCGGGAAGTAAATAAACTTTCCCGTACCCAGATCGCCAAAATCATAGAAGAGGTGCTGGAGCAGGGGATGGGTTTAAATCCGACCTTTGTCACGGATTATTTTACTCATCTTTGCCCTCTGGCCAAGACCAAGAAAGACAACCCATTACTTTCCGAGCGTTTTGAATTATACGTCGCGGGATTAGAGATCGGCAATGCCTATTCGGAGTTAAATGATCCTATCGAACAGCGCAGGCGTTTTGAGGAGGAGCTTGGGGACCTGACGGCCGATGAAAAGAAATGCGTCGACGATGATTATGTCGTCGCCCTTGAGCACGGGATGCCTCCTGCCGGAGGCTTGGGTATCGGCGTGGACAGGCTGGTGATGCTGCTTGCGGATCAGCCGTCGATCCGGGACGTGATCTTGTTCCCGCTCTTAAAGACGCAGGAATAATATGTTTTATGAGTTTTGGCTTAGCCAGCGTTATCTTAAGAAGGGCAGAAAAGAAAAGATAATCTCTCTGACCGCGCTCATTTCCATGCTGGGCATTGCCCTGGGAGTGCTGGTCCTGATCGTGGTCATCGCGGTGATGAGTGGTTTTGACGAATACCTGCAGGATAAAATGATCGGCACCAATGCCGATATGCTTCTTGAATTTTATACTATTCAGCAGGATCCTTTAAAGGTGCTGGATGAGCTAAGGGCCGTCCCGCACGTTACTGACGCGGCTCCTTTTATCGCGGGGCAGGCTTTTCTAAAAGTTGGTTCACAGATCATAAGCACTGATTTTCGCGGAATTGACCCGCTGCTGCAGCCGAAGGTCACTAAAATCAAAGAGTATGTCAGGCAGGGCAGTTTTGATATAGGCAATAATGAGGTTGTTCTGGGTGAGGAATTGGCAGCGCGTCTGGGTGCAGGCCTGGGAGATAAAGTAAGCCTTATTTCTCCGGTTACACTGAAGCCAACGGATTTCTTTGTCAAAGGCCTTTTTAATAGCGGGATGTATACGTATGATTCGGGTCTCATTCTGGCTAACATAAAGGGCGCGCAGGATTTTTTTAAGATCGGTAACCTGGTCAGCGGGATAGCGGTCAAGGTGGATAACAGTTCCCGCGCGGAAAGCATCCGGCTGGATATTTACCGAAGGCTTAGCGATATCGGGCAGTATGAGATACGCACCTGGGAAGACCTGAACCGGAATTTTCTGCAGGCTTTAAAGCTTGAAAAAGTGGTTATGTTTATCGTAGTGACAATGACTACGGTGGTTGCGGCATTCGGGATCGCCAGCACCCTGATCATGTCAGTGATGACCAAGATCAAGGACATCGGCATCCTGCGCTCAGTGGGAGCAAAGACCTCAAGCATCATGCAGATCTTTGTGCTGCAGGGTTTAAGTATCGGCGTTACAGGAATAATTCTTGGGTTGGCAGGCGGCGTATCCCTGGCCCTTTCTTTAAACAACATTGTTGATTTTATTTCCCGTTTGATCCATCGTCCTTTGATACCGAAGGACATTTATTATTTTGACCGGATACCTACGCATCTTACCACCTCTGATGTAACGGTGATCGTGGTAAGCGCTCTGGTGATCAGCCTTGCGGCAAGCATTTATCCTGCATTTTACGCTTCACGACTGAATCCCAGCGAGGCGATACGACATGAATAAGATTGAAGTCAAGTCTTTACATAAAAGTTACAAAAACGGCATCTCTGAGCTGGAAGTTTTGAAAGGGATCAATGTCAGCGTTCAGGTTAACGAATTTCTGGCGATAGAAGGTCCTTCGGGCGCAGGTAAATCTACGCTTTTGCATATTCTCGGCGGACTGGATAGTCCTACTCGCGGCGACGTTGTTATCGATGGCCTGAACTTGTATCGCTTAAGCGAAAATGAGCGCGCGCTCTTTCGCAATAAACAGGCGGGGTTTGTTTTTCAGTTCTATCATCTTTTGCCGGAACTGACGGTGCTGGAAAATGTCTTATTGCCGGCTTTGATAAAGGCCTGGGGAGAAAAAAAGAAAGCCACTGAACGGGCAAAGGCGCTTTTGGGGAAATTAGGGCTCTCAAATCGCTCCCAGCACAGGCCGAATCAACTCTCCGGCGGAGAGCAGCAGCGCGCGGCAGTTGCCCGGGCGCTGATCAATCAGCCGAAGATCCTGTTCTGCGATGAGCCGACAGGGAATCTTGATTCAGAAAACGGAAAGAAACTGCTTGAGCTTTTAGGCGGCATTAGGAAGGAAAATAAGATCACTATCGTGATGGTCACCCACGATAAAGATAACGCGAAGACGGCGGATAGAATTATTTACCTGAAAGACGGAATTATAGTAAATTAAGCTCAAAGCCTAAAGTATAAAATTCAAAGCAAGTCCAAAGGCCAAATTTTAAAATTTAAATTTTAGACTTTAAGTTTGTTTTTACCGCTGTTCATCTTATTTAAGGCGGGATCCCGCCTCAGATTTATATTGCTTAGCGGGAGAATTTTAGACTTTGAATTTTAAATTTTTCATCGTTATCAATCGGAGCTTACGAATAAGGGGGTAGAACATGAAGATTTACATCAACGGTAAATTCTACGATAAGTCTGATGCTAAGATTTCCGTGTTTGATCACGGCCTCTTGTATGGCGACGGAGTATTTGAGGGGATCCGTTCCTACGGCAGGCTGGTTTTTAAATTAAAAGAGCACATCGACCGGCTTTTTGAATCCGCCAAAAGCATTATGCTTACCGTTCCTTTGGCTAAAGAAGAATTGATCAGGGCGGTAGTGGCAACACTTAAAGTTAATAAGCTCAATGACGCTTACATCCGCCTTGTGATCACCCGCGGAGAAGGCGATCTGGGGCTTGACCCGAAAAAGTGTTACGGCAAATCCACCGTGATCATTATCGCGGATAAGGTCGCGCTGTATCCTGAGAAATACTATAGAGAAGGGCTAAGGATCGTCACAGTGCCGACAGTGAGAAATTTACCCGAGGCGCTCAATCCGCAGATCAAATCCCTTAATTACCTGAATAATATCTTAGCCAAGATCGAAGCGACCAATTGCGGATGCGATGAAGCGATCATGCTTGATTCTTTGGGTTATGTTGCGGAGTGCACCGGAGATAATATCTTTATCGTCAAAAACAAGCATCTCTATACGCCCCCTCAGTGTATGGGGACTTTGCGCGGGATCACCCGTGATACTGTGCTTGAGATCGCGCGTAAGGCCCGTATTGCGGCGCATGAGCATGTGATCACCCGTCATGAAGTGTATATTTCAGATGAATGTTTCCTGACCGGCACAGCAGCGGAATTGATCCCTGTAATCATGGTGGATGGTCGCCTGATCGGATCCGGCAAGCCGGGAAAAACTACTTTAAGCCTGATCAAGAAGTTTAAGCAAGTAACTAAAAAAGAAGGAACAAAGTATTAAATATAAATTCAAAATTTAAAATTCAAAAATCAAAACAAATTTAAAGTTTAAATTTTAAAATTTAACCTTGTTTTCCCCGCTGTCCATTTTATTTAAGGCGGGATCCCGCCTTAGTCTTAAGTTGCTTAGCGGGAGAATTTTATATTTTAGACTTTAAATTTAAAAGGATAAAAGAGGGAGTAGAAATGTTATGTAATGTTTGCCAGAAAAATCCGGCCACCGTGCATCTGACTGAGATTGTCAACGAGCAGATGACCGAGTTGCATCTGTGCGAGTCCTGCGCCCGGCAGAAAAGCCAGCAGATGCAGCAGCAATTCGGCTTAAGCGACCTTTTGGCCGGGATGGCCGGCGCCAACAAAGCCGAAGATAAGGCTGAGATGGTCAACCTAAAGTGTTCTAATTGCGGTTTAAGCTACGCTGATTTTAAGAAGATCGGCCGCCTTGGCTGCAGCGAATGTTACAATGCGTTTAAGAAACAGCTGGCTCCGCTTTTAAAACGCATCCACGGTATGACTCAGCATGTCGGTAAAGCGCCGGTAAAAGTCGGCAAGACAACTAAGAAAAAAGGCGATATCCAGGAGCTGCGCGCGAAATTGCAGCTTGCCATCGAAATGGAAGCTTTTGAAGAGGCAGCGCGGCTGCGCGACCAGATAAAGGAAGCGGAAAAAAAAGCTTCGCAGGAGAATAAGGAATAGATGAAATTAAATGATCTTCTCAATCACGGCAGCGAATGGTTAAAGGGTACCGGCCCGCATTCCAACATTGTCATTTCAAGCCGCATCCGCCTGGCAAGAAATCTGGATAAGGCTGTTTTTCCGCAGTGGGCGAATAAAAAGCAAGGAGAGAAGACGTTACAGGCGATTATGGATGCGATCGCTAAGGTAGATTATCTTAAGCATGTTATGGTTTTTAAACTGGCGGAGATGGACGCTGTAGACAAGCAGTTTTTGGTTGAGCGCCACCTGATGTCTCATGAGCACGCCCAGAAGTCAGAGAATAAGGCGGTGGCTATTGACGATCAGGAAGTGATCTCGATCATGATCAATGAGGAGGACCATCTGCGTATGCAGGTGATGCAGTCTGGCTTTAATCTTTTTGAGACATGGAATATCATCAATAAAATCGATGATTGCCTGGCCAAGGAATTGCAGATCGCGTTTTCTCCGGAGTGGGGGTATCTTACCGCCTGTCCTACCAATACCGGCACCGGGATGCGCGGTTCGGTGATGCTGCATCTGCCGGCGCTGGTGATGACCCGTCAGATCGACCGCGTTTTGGCGGCGATCGCTAAATTGAGTTTTGCCACCCGCGGCCTTTACGGCGAGGGGACGCAGGCGATGGGGAATTTCTTTCAGATCTCAAATCAGGTCTCCCTGGGCCATAGTGAAGAAGAGATGATCGAGAATATCAACGGCATCATCAGGCAGATCATCGAGCAGGAACATCAGGCGCGTGAGCTGATGTTCTCAAAGAATAAGGCGCTGCTTGAGGATAAGATCAGCCGCAGTTTCGGGATCTTAAAGTGCGCCTACATAATTTCTAGTCAGGAGACTATTGAATTACTGTCTTTATTGCGTCTTGGCTGCGACTTAGGGCTGGTCAAGGGCCTGGATCGCGCCCGGCTAAACGATCTTTTTATCACCACGCAGCCGGCGCATCTGCAGAAGATCGAGGACAAGAAACTCTCTTCGGAAGAGCGCGACGTAAAGCGCGCGGAACTTATCCGTAAGAGATTAGGGGCATTATAGTTAGTAACTCGTACACTCGTAACTAGTAACTCGTAATTTTACAAACTTTCATACGGGGGGAGATAATGTTCAATCGTTTTACTGAGAGGGCGCGAAAAGTAATAATTCTGGCAAAAGAAGAAGCAAGGCGTTTTAATCATGATTATATCGGCACCGAGCATATTCTTTTAGGCCTTATCCGCGAGGGCGAGGGTGTTGCGGCGGCGGTATTGCAGAAGGTAGGCGTATCTTTGGAGAATATACGCCTTGAGATAGAGAAGCTGGTGCAGCCGGGGCCGACTACGCAGATCATCGGAGATATACCCTTTACTCCCCGCGCGAAAAAGGCTCTGGAATTGGCAGCCGAGGAGGCACGTTCCTTAGGGCATAATTATATCGGTACAGAACATCTGCTTCTGGGATTGATCCGGGAGGGAGAGGGGATCGCCTACCAGGTCCTGCTTAATCTCGGGCTAGATTTAAATACTGTGCGTAACGAGATCATGGAGCTGCTTGGTTCAGCGCTTCCGGGCATGAATTCCGCGCAGCAGGCAAAGACAAAGACTCCTGCTCTGGATGCTTTCGGACGCGACCTGACAGCGTTGGCAAAAGATAATAAACTTGATCCGGTCATTGACCGTACGATGGAGATCGAGCGGGTCATCCAGATATTAAGCCGCAGGACTAAAAATAATCCGGTGTTACTGGGGGAGGCCGGAGTGGGAAAGACCGCGATTGTCGAGGGACTTGCGCAGCTGGTTATCGCCGGCAATGTCCCGGAGACCCTGCGCGGCAAGCGCATCGTGGTCTTGGATTTAGCCTTGATGATTGCCGGAACCAAATACCGCGGACAGTTCGAGGAAAGGATCAAGGCGGTGATGGAGGAGATAAAGCGCTCTCAGGATGTCATTATCTTCATTGATGAG
>CAYGZJ010000059.1:0-7227 GCA_964354335.1 uncultured Planctomycetales bacterium
AGGCAATCTTCTACCTTCCGTGGCTGGTGGGGGAGATTCGTCTTTTTGCAACGGGGCTTTAAAAAATCCGCCGCAGCGGCCTGTCTTATCAGAAAAACCGGCGCACTGGTTATTATTAGCCTTATTTCTTTAGCTGTCTTCTTCGGATCTAGCGCGATGAGCGCGGCGCGAGCTGCCGAGCCTTATCAGGACGCCCTGCCTTATATCCGCTACTTCCAGAATAACGCACTGACTACAAACACATTTTATGGGTTTACCCGCAGTTATCAGGCCAGCGCCCCGGAACCATATAAAACCGATGTCGGTGATTACGGCGCATCTGCCTATGACCTTTCGATATTAGGAAGGATACAGCTATACAATAGCAACACCAATATCCTTGAGACCTTTGTCAAGTATTCAACTCAGACAAACGATATCGACAATCCTATTTTCTACTGTGGGAATGATTACACCAATGCAGTTGGCCAGCGTATCAAGGGACTTCCGTTTAATGTTATCAGGATATTGGGAAGAGAGATCCTTGAATGGTGGAAGTATTGGGATTGGAATATTGACATCGGCGCATCTGCCTGCCTGATCAATTATGCCCTTGATGCCTACAGGCAGTCCGGGGACAGCCGTTATCTTAATTTTGCCGTTGCCCAGGCAGATGCATTACTTCAGCTGCAGGATTCAGACGGCGGATTCAGGTTTGCGCCGATAGGCGTATTCCATGCTGAAGGGGATGAATTTTTCTGGAACCTTAAATCCTTTGAGAAAAATGCCCGTATTTTAAACGCCTTAGAGAATCTTTATGCAGTAACCGGCCAGGCAAGATTTAATACTGCCGCATCAAGCCTGAAGTCATGGATTAGATGGATGTATAATAAAGACGAACATTTATTCCATACATCAGCGCAGTTTGACGGAAGTAGTTGGATCAGGTCACCCTTGGGTGTCACAAATGAATATTTTGCCACAGATGTCACGGCATTTGTTCCGGTAGAGTGGATGTATAGCGATTCATATTTTGGCGCAACGCAGGAAGCGCGCGATAATGAGATCTTTGATATGTTTGAAGAAACGCGAATACGGACAGCATATACCAACTCTTCAGGCATGCCTTTATTCTATAAATTCTCTGAGAGCCAGACCGGAGATTACGGTTCGGCTGAGTGGAGCTCGCAGATGGCACTTGCCTATTTAAGGACAGCCGGGCTTTATTCAGGTAATGATGAACAAAAATACAGGTATTACCTTAGCCGCTGGCGCTCGCTTGTTTTGAGCCTGCGTAGTAACTTCTTTAAGGCTTGTACACTTGATAGTTCGGCAAAGGTCGCGCCTTACGCTTCATATACAAATGGCGCTATCGCAGGCTGGGTGCCGACCGGAACCGGATATTACACCGAGTATTACGAAGCAGCCCTCGCCAGCACATATTTTGCCTTTGCATTAACCGGCTTTGAACCTCTTCAGATAAACGGCGGATCAGCCGAGGCTACGATTTTCCCTGTGATATCCAAGATAGAGGTTATCCAGCCTAATTCAGATATCCGGATAACCATCCGTGATCCCGCGGGCGTAACAGGATACAATATTTATTATAAGAATTCTTTGTTAGATCCTACATGGATACGCTGCGCAGACAATCATCCTGCTTCCGGAACAGGCACAACTCACTGGACAGACGACGGTACAGGCACAGTAGTCCATCCCAGTCAGGTAAAGACTAGGTTCTATATGATAGAAGCAATTGACGATATCGCTATTCAGCACTCTCTCTTAGGGCCCCAAGGGATGTCTAAAGACTTAGCCGGTCTTCGTTCTTTGCCTGCGCCACTTTCGGGTATTGGATTACTATTCCCGGCCATGATGGCAATCACTATGATGGGAAGAGGTTTAAGGAATAGGAATGAAAACAGTCTTCCATCTAAAAAGGAAACAATTGCCGCAGCGGACGTCGATAAGAGAAAGCGGGATCATACCGCAACCGCCAGCGGTGAGCCGCTCAGTCAGGAAAATACGACCGAGCTCTCAAGGCTCCAGGCTGAGTGCAGGGAAAGTTATAAAACTTTCGACACCATTGACAGGGCAGAAGAATGTCTATCCGGCATACAGGCTAAATTTCAGGAGGCAGATTTACCCGGGAGCTTCCTTGCATATTCGGTTGATGCCGGGCGCGTGCGCGCAGGCCCGCATTCATTAAGAGAGAGGATGAATGCCTTAGATATAGCTGCTTTTAATGATAGATTCACATTCCAGGATTGGGTAATAGTAAATCCCTCCATTGTAAATAACGCCGATAAGCTTATCGCAGTGCTTGCCCATGAGCGCGGCGCCCTCTTCGGATTAGACCACAAGACAAACAATCTTTTAGCAAAATTAGCCGCAGGTAAGGCTTCTGCAGAAGAAATCGTCCGGATAAAGAGGTCCGTCTCTAATGCGGCTGCTGATCTTGCCTTACAATGCTGGAAAAGTTATACCCTGGATAGATGGCGTAGTCGCGCAGGCGCGCTCTTTATCAGCGGTATCCAGACCCAACTGCAGCTTCCCGTAGCTGAGGCTTTGAGAAAATATCCTATCGATGTGCGAAGGCCAGAGGCGTTCATCCTGGATCTGGATAAGCTGCGAAGTTATAGCGGTGATTCTCTTCGCCAAAAGGTCGATGAGACCATAGAAAAGATTGAAAACGAACAATTGATTTTTATACTCGGCTTCCGTAACGAATCCTCCCCGGATATCATCCGTATCTTCAGAAATTTAAGAGCTGCCTGGAATACGGCGCTGGTAAAAAATGAGCATCCACAACGGGCTTTAGTTTTTGCCGAAGAAAAGGTGGACCTGGTTTATTTTGGCGAAAGGGATAGCGCTTTTCCTCTGATCAATTACCCGCACTATATGCACAGGAATAAAGAAGTATTCGACGATTATGAACCAAGGGGAGACCGAATGTTTGGCAATGCCCCTTGGAGGATACCTTCGTATATGGACCCGGCGGCAAGGCTCAAATCAACGAGAAGTAAAAAATCCGTCAAAACGGCGATTAAAGTAATCCCGGCAGATGAAAAGATCTTAGGATTATTTGATCAAGTCAGGGACGGCTATCTTCACGGGGTCACCGCGCAGATAATTCAGAACATGAATTTAATCAAAGATGAAATTCCTTCTCTTCAGGAAGAAATCACCTCGTTGACTTTGCCAGCTGATACAAGGCTCTCCCAACAAAGAAGAGACGCTTTAACAAAAGCAACGTGCCGGGTGGCAGCAAATTTAAGGCGGGTGATCAGTTTCTTTACATTGGAGGCAATAGATACCCTGAGGATGCCGATGGTAGCGCAGGTCATCAAATCGATCAGTCCTTTGTATGAGAGGGTGTCTCAGATGGAAAAAGAAAGCTTTGGCTCTCTTATGCAATTGGCGTTTAAAGAAGCGCAACCTAAGAAAATAGAGGCTATCGCAAGATTATCCAGCGAGGAGTTGATTGAGTTTCTTAAGGACAAGAATGAAGGTGACCAGCTGCAGGTCATAGAAATATGGGCAATGGCTCAGGTGCGTAACTATCCGAGGCAGCAGGCGCAGGAATTGATCAGATTCTTCAATGCCTGCAACCTGAGGAGGCAAATGGATATAGTCCGTGTTTTGGTCGACCTGGTAGTCAAGGACGATATCCGCAATTGCAATCTTCACTATAATTATGTGGACGTGATCAGGGTTCTGCCTATCTCGGTGTTGGTTAAGGCCGGCGTTTTGATCGAGAAATTAAACAGAGAGGAAAATTTAAGCCATCGCCAGACGTATCTTTTGGCCAGCATTATAGTTAACGGCATTGAACGCGACTATCCCGAAGCCATCGAGATATTGGTGGCCTTAGATCATGAGACTGACCTTCTAGAAAGATTTAATGTGAGCATGTCGTATGCCCAGGACCTTTATCAGAAGATACTTAGGGTAAGTAAATCTGGCGTCCATGAAGAATTGATCGCGTTGGAACAGGTAGGGACAGGGATACTTGAGCTCCACAGGCACGGCGAATTTTATTTCATTCTTATCCGGCAGGGTTCCAGGTTTATCAATGTAGGAAGCTTGCAGCTAAAAAAGTTCTCTACTCAAGAGATAGCCACCAACATCTTTATCTATCCTGACCTGCGCAGACAGGGTTTTGGCCATCGGGTTATTGAGTGGTTGATAATGAAAAGGGCGCCTGCCGAAAAAGCCTCCTTTATAAGATTCTTGGATCCTTTTAACCTGACCTCTTTTGGTTTTGTGATTAAATATTTAGAGGGCATAACCGGAATTATTCTGGAGATCCGGTCGGAGAAAGATGAACTGCTGTTAGAGTTGGATCAGAAAAGCCTTAACTCAAAAGTGATTAATGCCTTATTAAAAAAAGAAGAGAATGTATACCTTAGATTAAGGCTGGTTTCTTCAGGTGCCGCGGTTGCCTCAGAGATCGGGCAATTAAAGGAGTCTTTGATTGCAGAATCCCGGGCCATAGGTATATCGGTTGATAATTCGGCGCAGGGAGCTGTTCAGGAGGCATTGAAACAAATAGGGTTGTATTTTGGGCAAGAGCAAATATTAGATACTTTTAAAGTGGCGGTAAGCAAGTCCAGGATTCTTCTGGAGAATAAGATCTCTCCATTTTCCACGCTTCAATACGGTGTTGTTTTAGCCGCATACGCTTCCTACCCGAAAAACTTAAGTGAGTTCGGTAAGAATATGGATCACCTGGTTGCCTTAGCGCTTGAACTTAAACCGGCTTGCCCGGATGCGACATTGCGCGCGGCAAGAAATATTGTCCTTAAGTTCTGCAGAAAGCAGTCGCAGCCCTTCCCGGGATGCCTTCAGACGGCAAAGGCGCTTCTGGCTTGGTACCAGAGTACCCACCCCAACGATATTAAGGCTGAAAACATAGGTTATGATGAGGCACAGTTGCTTATTATGGAGGCTGATTCTGTGCAAGGTTTAGAGATGAGGTTGCGTTCAGCTATGCAAAATAGCGCTATTATAAGCCCTGCTTTAGAACAGATAGAATCGTGGCGATGCCACCCGGTTGAAACAGAAAATGTCTGCTGTGCGTGTCAGTTTGATGATCTTTGCCGGACAGGCAAGAAGATTACTAATCAAGATGTCCTGGCTTCGATTAAGGCGTTAGACGGGGATATAATCGTTAATCCATACTTGCGCCCGCAATATTCATCCGGGGCAGACGAAAATCGCCCTCTTGACCGCTCGGAAAATGGCAGGACGGCTGCGGAAGTAGACGCCCTTATCTCTCAGGCGGGGGGGGTGGAGGCGATAGTAAGGCAGGGTTTCTCTGGTTGGCTTGGGCATCGGTCAATAGTCGCAGGCATAATCCAGTTTATCAACGATATTGACCCGTTCCAAAAATATGCCATAAATTATCTTATTATCAAGCGGGACCCGATTTTCGTTGTTTTGGATAATTGGCCGCAGGATTTCGGCGCAGCCAACGCAATGCACTGGGACGTGATTAGATTAAGATCCGGGAAAAACCAAGTGCCTGTGGCTATTATCGAAAGGCCGGTGATTATTCTGCCTAAGGACGCTACTTCTGATGCCATTGCCCATGAGCTAGGGGCGGTGCTATTGCCTATTACCCATGATGAGAATGTGCGCATGAAAGGGATCGGTGGAGATTTCAGCCGGATGGGCCCGGACGGAGAGGATGTGAAGAGGCGTGTTAGGCAAGTCCTGAATGATTTCAGGAATCCGGACTTTATATTTAGTCAGCCTTTAGACCGTTCGCAGGAAGCAGGAGAAAATCTGGACGCCTGGGAATCAACGCTAAAACGCAGGGTAGATAGGCTATCTCAATGCTCTTCGCACGATGCGGTTTGTCAAACGATGGTATTAGCGACAATGTTGTTGTATCGTTTAACCTCGATGGAGACAGGTCTGCCGCAGATAAGAAGGTACGGCAAGATATTTTCTGAGTTAGATAGCAATAAATTCGAATTCTTTATGACCAGGCTTACCGTGATGGCCAGCGGTAATGCCGTCACACTTAAAAATGCCGGGCGCCTACAAATTATAACCGGGCTTTTCAGATGCGCATCAGATTTGGTTCTGTCGGGAAATGAAGCCAGCCTCATGGAGCATATCTTAAATAAAGAGCACGTTGATCCTACTTGCTTCCGGACAGAAAGGGCTTATCTGCTTGATATGGTGGAGGAAAATTTCCGCAAAAAGGTCAATGCTTTCGTAAATAAGCGTGAACACAGAAAAATGGTCTTAACCTGTCGGAATAATGATATTGAGGCGGATATAGTAGAAGGAGTAATACGGGATATTGAAAAAGAGGCAGAGCTGGAACCGATAGCGGTGCAAATAGGTTATCTTCGGGATACGCAAAGGATCCACTTTATCCGGGGCCCCCCTGGACTGTTTAATGAGCTTGAGAAAGAAATAAGGGCTGCCTTATCCTGGAATAATATCGAGATAGATGCTTTTAGATTCACTGACCCGGAAACTAAAGAATTCTGGGTGGTAATAAACCCTGACCCCAAAAGAATTAATGCCGCCTACCTTCGAGAAGTTCTCGCCCATGAAATGGGGGCAGTGTTTGGCCTGCCTCATTTCTACAACAAGAAAATCTTACAGGCGTTGATAAAAGGAGATCTTGACAGAAGATCTGATGAATGGCTTACCGTTTGTTATATTATTGATGAAATTGTTTCCGGGCGCAGGGAGTCAGCCGAGGATACTTGTGCTTATAATGCCGGTCAGCAAGTTTTTATTTTATTAAAACAGAAAGCGCTTTCAATCATTCGGTCGCTGCGGGATACTTCTGTTTTCCGTGGCTGGCTGCCGAGCGCAAGCGAAGGCGTCCTTTGCGAGCGAAGCGAGACAAAGGATGGGGTATCTAAAAATCTATCTTGCCCCGTTGCAAAAGAATACAAGAGGCAATCTTCTACCTTCCGTGGCTGGTGGGGGAGATTCGTCTTTTTGCAACGGGGCTTTAATCCTCTCCGCAAAATCTCCGGTTTTCAGGCCAAAGATAATAGCTTGTGGAATGTGAATTTTGCTTCGAGGAGGGAGTCTAGTTTTTCAGTCCGAGAGGGTTCCACCAAATCCGTCGCAGCGGCCGATGATCAGTCAGAATCTACCACTCATAAATACCCTGCTGCCATCAGGCCGCTTGCGCAATACGAGCAGTTTCAGCCGGCGAAGGTGAAGGTGAGTTTTAAGGATGGTAAGGCGAATTTAGAGATACTGGAAAGA
>CAYGZJ010000060.1:0-7161 GCA_964354335.1 uncultured Planctomycetales bacterium
TTTAACGAGAATCAGGGCACCCCTACTATTGTAAAAAATATTTTATCACTAAAACCGAGCGTGATCGGATTTTCCTGTTATCTCTGGAATATTGATAAGACGCTAAGAGTCTGCAGTCAGTTAAAAAGAATAAATCCTGCTCTAAAGATCGTTTTGGGAGGGCCGGAAGTCAGCCCCCGGGCAGGGGAAATCCTTGCGCAAAATAAGGCTATTGATGCTGTGGTCAGGGGAGAAGGCGAGGCCTCTTTCGCAGAGCTTTCGCAGGGCCTGATCTTCTCTGCCCTAAAGCTTTCCCGCGTAAAGGGTATTTCTTTCCGGGAGGGTAAAAATGTAATCCATAATCCCGACAGGCCGCAGTTACGCGATCTTTCCACGATCCCCTCCCCATACCTTTCCGGTCTGGTTAATCTTAAAGATAAGAACATTGTGGATATACCTTTGGAAACAATGCGGGGGTGTTTTTCCCGTTGCGGCTACTGTTATTATCATAAGAATTTCCCTGTAGTCAGGTATTTTCCGCTTTCCCGGATAGAAAAAGAACTAAAGAAGATACTCTCGGCTTTGCCGCATGAAGTATATCTGATGGACGCCACGTTTAATTCCTCTCCTGAGAGGGCAAAGAAGATCCTAAAGACGTTTATCAGGCATAATCGAAAGACCAATCTGCATGTAGAGCTAAGAGCGGAATTGCTGGATGCTGAGCTGGCCAGGTTACTGTATCAGGCAAACGCGTTTAATATTGAGATTGGTATTCAAAGCATACGCAAAAAAACATTGAAAGCCGTCAACCGGGCTTTTGATAAAGAGAAATTCAAAAAAGGCATCAGCCTTCTGAATAAATATAAGATTTATTATGAAATACAGCTTATTGATGCCTTGCCCTTTCAAAGCTATAACGATTTGAAAGCATCTTTGGATTGGCTCTATGAGCTGCATCCGGCTAAGGTGGCGATCTTCATGCTGGCAGTGCTGCCCGGTACTTCTTTGCGTCAGCGCGCGGCGCGTTACGGGATAGTCTATAGTCCTAAGGCCCCGTATTCTGCTTCTAAAAGCAACGCGTTGTCTGAAAGAGAGCTGTTAAAAGTAGGGAGGCTGCGTTTTGCTATGGAGCGGCTTTATGATAGCCAGGTTTTCCTTAAAACGCTCTATCCGCTTAAGGATAAATTAGGGATCAAGATATCCGATATTATGGAAGACTGGATGATCTGGGAGGCTGGGCTTAAAAGGCACGGCCCCAAGCCATATCCGGAGCTGCTGAACAGAAAATTGCCTGAATTCCTGGAATACCTATGCCGAAAACGCGGCAAACCATTGATTTATGAGGAGCTTTTACCGGGCCTGCGGCAAAGCTTACCCGATTTTTCTCCGCACAACATCAGAAATTAGTCAGGGATTAGTCTCTTGGCCAAGAATATTCTTGATATAATCAGGCATTGCACCTATAATCATCTCTGTATTTAAAGAGCGCTTAGCCGAGAAGGCCATTATTACTGACTTCTCATATTTTTCTTAATCTAGAAATAATTTTCCTCTGTTTATGTTAAAGAAAATACTTTATCCCGCAGTTTTTATCCTATCTATTATTCCAACTTGTCTTTTATCCGCTGAACAAAGCTTGGCTCCTGGAGAGCCGAAGATAACCATTTTCTATGATATAGTCCCGGTCGGTAAGTCGGTTTATCAGGATATGGGAATGGTTGAATTCCGGGGGCAGACATTAAGGCAGGTAATATTTAAGACCCAGGTAGGCGGATTTAAAGATACGGAAACCATTTACAGTAATCCCGATACCGGAATGCCGGCCTGGGTAGAGCGTGACCTTTCAATGTGGATGGGCAAGGAATACCTGACTGAGGAATATAGGCCTCAGGAAAACAGCCTGATCATTACTAAATTTAAGAAAGGGAAAAAAGTAGATGAGCGTAAGTTTAAAGGAAAAGGCCCGATACACAACGCGATAATCATCCCGTTTTCGCTCAGCAAATACCCTGATTTAAAAATTGGATGGACCTATAACATCAGGCTTCCGCTTGAATTCAAGGTCAAGCTGGCTTCTATAGATGATGTCACTGTTCCGGCGGGAAAGTTTAAGGCCTATCATTTTAACAGCACCCCCCGTAAATTTGAGATCTGGGTCAGCGCTGACAAGCTGCGCCTGCCGATCAAGATAAAAGGAGCCGGCGGCCTTCCTTATACGCTGGTGATGAAAAAGTATATTATCCAGCCGGAGAATCAACCGATCCTCAAGGAATAGAACCAAGAAATTATAGTTACCGTCCTGTTTCAGCCCCTAAATCCAAATAGTATTGATTTGTGCCGGCATTGCGTGTATAATTGCTTAATTGGCAATCGCATTTTTCCTCGCAACAGACAGAGGGCTCCTGCCAACATTCCTCTCTCTAGAGTATTAAAGCCAAGGAAGGTAAATGAAATATAAGCACGCGCTATTTTTGTATCCTTACGTCGAAAGCGCCGCCACAAGCGTGATGAAGCTTTTTCCGCCTACCGGCCTTGAGTATGTGGCCACCAGTGCTATGGGACTGGCGGACAAAATCACCCTGCTTGACTTGCGCTACGAGGAGGAGCTTTGTGATACGGATAAGCTGCTGGATTTCATCTTACGCGAAATCGACATTATCTGCGTCAATATCGGATGGGACCGTCAGTTTGACCAGGTCTGCGAAACCCTGCGCCGTATGCCGGAACATATTCCGCTGGTGGTAGGAGGATATAAGGCAACCGAGAAAGCCGATGAGCTCTTCGGGATCTGTCCGACAATCGATATCATCGTGCGGGGAGAGGGCGAGGAGACGATAAAGGAAATACTGCAAGGGCATCCGCTCAAAGATATTTTGGGTATCTCCTATCGGGACAAGGGAGCGGTTATCCATAATAAACAGCGGCCCCTGCCTTCTGTGGATACCATACCGTGTCCTGACCGGTCTTTGCGCCGCAGTCAATACCGGCTTACTTTAAACGGCATCAACATTACCGGCATGACTTTCGATTCCGTTTTAAGCGCCCGCGGCTGCCCTTTTAACTGTAAATTCTGTACCTTTAGTTTAAATCCGCTCGGCCAAAGAAGGTTTTATGCCGCCCGCAGCGTCGATTCCGTGATCAAAGAATTAGAAGGGGTGGAGGCTCAGGCGATACTTTTTAGCGATGACAATCTTTTCGCCGAGCCGCAAAGGGCGGAGCAGCTTTGCGATCTGATCATTGAGCATAAGCTTAAAAAACGCTTTATCGCCCAGGCCCGCATTGATATATCCCGCTATCCACAGCTTCTGGATAAGATGGTCAAGGCCGGTTTTAAGGCCCTGCTTATCGGGATAGAGTCTCCGCATGATTGGATCTTAAAGCAGCTGAACAAGGGATTTGATTCAGCCCAGGTGCGCAAAGCCTTTAAGGTGCTTAATAAGTACCCTATTTATTACAGCGGATATTTTATCTACGGCAATATCGGGGAAACCGAAGAGGAGATGCTTTATATCTCGGATTTCTCCAAAGAGATCGGGGTTGACTCCATTGCCTGTAATAAATTAAGGATTGAGAAGTTCTCTCCTTTAAGAACACTGGCCGAGAATACGCCCGGTTATCACATCACCGATAGGGGAGAGCTTTATTCTGACACCTACAGCCACGCGGCCCTTAAAAAGATAGGCCGCAAGATAAAATTCGCCTTTTATACTCCCAGCCGCTACGTAAAGATGCTGTGGAAGAACATTTTTGTGGTCAAATTTTTCACCCTGCCGGAGATAGTCTCGATTTTCCTCACCGCGCCCCGCCTGCTCGTAAGCGTAATCCTCAGGGAGAAGAAGCGGGGACGGCTTGGCGACTCCCTGAAACGCACTTTTGTGGCCAATAAATAGCCTGATTCTGTCGATAAAGTGTTTGACAAAACTAAAAACAGGAGTATAATTATATAAGTTGAAAAAGATTAGGAAATCTTGAACCGTAAAGGAAGACGACTAACCTTTGCGGTTTTTTGTTTATTACAAGGGAGGAAATATCAAAAAGGTAAGGACTTCCCATAAGGGCAGAAAATGCAGGTATCCGCACTGCAAGCATCTCTTAAGTATCTATAATCACGAGGAATATTGCCACGTCCATCTTTCTCTGATGCTGCATGAATACCGGCCAAAGGTCTGCAAAGCATGATGACGCAAAAACAGAATAATACCACCGCCGGCCCTGCGCAAGGGGCTCCTCAGGAGAGCCGGGATTTCTACGGCTTAGGGATCGCTCCTAAGATCCTCGATATCCTGGAGCGCCTGAAATTTAAAGTACCTACGCCTATACAGTTTAAGGCTATACCCATAGCGATCGAGGGTAAGGATATCATCGGTATCGCGCAGACCGGGACCGGCAAGACGCATTCTTTTGCCATTCCCATGGTGCAGCGCCTGGCGCAAATAAAGGGGATAGGCCTGGTCCTTGCGCCTACCCGGGAATTAGCTATTCAGATTGACGAGGCTTTTCAGACAGTGGTCCACCCTTTTGGGATACGCACCGCCTGTCTTATCGGTGGGGCTCCCATGGATCCGCAGGTCCAGGCTTTGCGCAGGAACCCCCGCGTGGTCATCGCCACTCCGGGAAGGCTGCTTGACCATATGGGCCAGTGGAACATAATGCCGGACACCGTCTCAATACTGGTGCTTGATGAGGCTGACCGCATGCTCGACATGGGGTTTGCCCCGCAGATAGAGAAGATCATTAAGTTCATACCTAAAGAAAGGCAGACCATGCTTTTCTCCGCGACTATACCCAAGGAGATCATGGCGATGGTTGCCAAGCACATGAAGCTTCCGGTATCTGTAGAGATCGCTCCTTCTGGAACTACCGTTGAGCGGGTGACGCAGGAACTCTTTATTGTCAAGAAAGAAGCTAAGCTGCGGCTTTTAGGCAAGCTGCTTGCGCAATATCACGGATCAGTGCTTTTATTCTCCCGCACTAAATTTAACGCTAAAAAGATCACCCGCTCTATTAGGGATATGAGATACAGCGCCGCGGAGATTCATTCCAATCGCTCCCTGAATCAGCGCCGTGAAGCGCTGGAGGGTTTCAAGTCCGGTAAATACAGGGTGCTTGTCGCCACTGATATCGCTGCCCGGGGGATCGACGTGACCGGAATAGAGCTTGTTTTAAATTACGACCTTCCCGAGGATGCGGAAAATTACGTGCACCGCATCGGCCGCACGGCGCGGGCAGGGCATAAGGGGCATGCGATTTCTTTCGCCACCCCTGATCAAAGCAGCGATGTGCGCGATATCGAGAAACTTATCAGGATCTCGCTTCCCATAGCAAAGCATCCGGAGTTCATTTCGGAACACTTTGTCGATTCAACGCATCATCAGCCTGCGCCAAAGCAGCAAAGGCGTAATTTCAAACAGAAGCACCATCGCTCGTATTTCAAGCGCTAAAATATTTACTTAAGACACACTAAACGCCCTGATGGGATTGATCTATCAGGGCTTTTTTATGTCTTGGCCTGTATGGTGGGAATTGAGTTTTCGCATAAAGCAGATAAAAGATATAGCGCAAAAGGAAAAAATTGTTATAATAGCTTCACGGAGCGAATGAAAATATGGCCGCAAAAAGACCGGTAACCCTTAAAATATTCCTCTTTCTTGCCTCAATCGACCTCTTAGAGACGTTCGCGCAGTTTTGTTTCAAGAAAAGCGCGATGCCGGAGAGCGGGCTTGAGGTAAAAGGATGGACCGATGCCTTGCATTTTGTCGCTACGGTCATCCCATCGCCGTTTCTGTGGCTGGGGCTGATCTGTGTCTTGACCATATTCGTCAGCTGGTCAACAGTGCTTTCCAAGATCGACCTAAGCGTTGCGGTTCCGGTTGCAAGTGTCAGCTACATCACCATCCCCCTTGTCTCAGTGATCTTCCTGAAAGAGCACATCTCCCTGATGCAGTGGGGCGGGATTGGATTCATCCTGCTTGGCATCATTCTTGTCTCATTAAGCTCTAAAACAAAGGAAAAAATAGCATGACCGTAAGCTTCTTATTTATTTTAAGCCTGATATTTATCACTGACCTCATGGATACAATAGGCCAGCTGGCCCTTAAGGTTTCCATCAATGCTGTGGGTATGGATGTCAACAGTATCCAGAAGGCACTGCGGCTGATCATCCGGCTCATGCGTTTTCCGCGGGTCTGGTTCGGGTTTTTATTAAGCGGCATGTCGCTATTGGTCTGGCTTTTTGTACTTTCCAAAGCTGAATTAGGATTTGCCTTCTCGCTGGACAGCATGCGCTATATCCTCATTGCCATTGCCTCAGCTATATTCTTGAAAGAAAAGATCACTGCCGGCCGTTGGATGGGCATTTTCTGCGTTGTCGCCGGCATCTTCCTTGTCGCCCTGGGCAAACACTAAATCTATGCTCACTACTAAAGTTGTCAGCAGAATAGAAGAGATCCCTGTGCAGGATTGGGAGAGTATTTTTCCCAAGGTCACGGAGAATTATTACCTTTTTAAGTCTCTCGATGAATCACGCATGGAGCAATTTTCATTTTATTATATTATTGTTTACAATAAAAATGTGGCAGTGGCAGCGACCGCATGTTTTATCATGCGTTTTCCTTTTGACATGA
The DNA here is from genome assembly GCA_964354335.1 of uncultured Planctomycetales bacterium. Taxonomy (GTDB): domain Bacteria; phylum Omnitrophota; class Gorgyraeia; order Gygaellales; family Profunditerraquicolaceae; genus JAPLLR01. The sequence continues at coordinate 6,603 of CAYGZJ010000060.1, forward strand.
CGGTGCATGGCCCGCTCAAAACTTTCTTAAGTTTTATTAAGAAGCTTATGCCGAATATTCTTTGCCCTAAAGTTCTGGTCTGCGGATTGCCGATGGGCCAGGGCAGGATCGGCATAGCCAAGGATTGCCCGGGGGCGATGGAGGCGATCTGCGCGGGTATGGAGAAGATCGCGAAAGAGCAGAAAGCAGAGATGTTTCTTTATAAGGATTTTAACGCTACTTATGATGCTCTCTTTCCCCCTTTGCTTAAAAAAGGATTTTCCAGGGTGGAGAGCCTGCCCTCCACGGATATGGCTATTACTTTCTCAAGCTTCGATGATTACTTAAAGAAGTTAAGCCAGACCTCAAGAGAAAATTTAAAAAGAAAGCTCAAAAAAGCCGACAGCCAGGTAAAAATCGATTTAGAGGTCACTGGTACATTAAGTGATGAGTTATTGCCAGATGTTTACGGCCTATATCTGCAGACCTTTGATCAGCAGGATATGGGGCTTGAGAAGTTGACTATGGATTTCTTCCGCCGCACTTCAGCGAATATGCCGCAGCAGGTTAAATATTTCCT
>CAYGZJ010000061.1:0-7105 GCA_964354335.1 uncultured Planctomycetales bacterium
GTTTGTAACTACGCACTTCCACGGTCTCCGGCCAGACGAATTCAGCCTCTGCCTGCTGGATATCCGATGGGATATCAATAAGCACCGGCCCCGGCCTTCCGGTTGAGGCGATATAGAATGCCTCACGGATGATGCGGGATAATTCTTTTATGTCTTTTACCAGAAAATTATGCTTGGTAATCGGACGGGTAATACCGGTAACGTCAGCTTCCTGAAAGGCATCGTTACCGATCAAGAAAGTCTTGACCTGGCCAGTGATAGCCACCATGGGAATGGAATCCATATAAGCGGTTGCGATCCCAGTAACAAGATTTGTCGCTCCGGGCCCGGAAGTAGCCAGACACACCCCCGGCCTGCCGGTAGCACGGGCGTATCCGTCGGCAGCGTGCGCAGCGCCCTGTTCATGGCGGGTCAGAATAAACTTGATATCCGAATCATAGAGCGCGTCGAATATAGGTAAGACCTGTCCTCCGGGGTAGCCAAACATAACTGTTACCCCTTCGCGCTTTAAACATTCAATTAGAATTTCCGCACCAGTCATCTTGCCGCTTCGCTCCTCGTATTTCAAAAATCAAAGGTTAAAGTAAAAAATTCAAAACAATATTAAAGTTTAAATTTAAAAGTTTAAATTTTAATTTTTGAATTTTAAACTTGTTTTTAATTTTGAATTTTAGACTTTGAATTTATCTTACTATGGCTCCTTTATCGGCTGAACTAACCATCTTGCAATACCTGGAAAGATAACCAGTCCTGATTTTAGGCGGAATCGCTTTCCAATTTTTAAATCGCTTGTCTATTTCTGCTTTGCTTAAACGCACATCTATTTTTCTATTAGGAATATCGATGGTAACTATATCTCCGTCTTTAAGAATCGCCATGGGTCCGCCGCTTGCTGCCTCAGGCGAAATATGCCCGATGCATGGCCCTTTGGTTCCTCCCGAGAATCTTCCATCAGTGATCAGCGCGACAGAATCATCCAGTCCTAATCCGACAATAGCGGAAGTGGGTGCCAGCATCTCGCGCATCCCAGGTCCGCCTGCCGGACCCTCATAACGGATGACCACGCAATCCCCTGCCTTAATTTTTCCCCCCAGAATCGCGCTCATCGCCTCTTCTTCGCGGTTAAACACGCGCGCCCTGCCGGAAAACTTCATCATTTTCGCACTCACCGCTGACTGCTTGACTACAGCTCCCTGCGGAGCAAGATTCCCGTAGAGTACGGCGATCCCACCCTGCTTATGATACGCCCTCTCAAACCGACGCAGCACTTCTTCGTCATAAATCTCGGCTTTATCGGCAATAGCAAATGTCTTTTCCCCGCTGACGTTAAAGGTATTATTTAATTTTGACTTCAAGCGCTTTAATACCGCGGGGATTCCCCCGGCAAACTCCACATCTTCCATAAAATACGTTCCGGCCGGCTCAATGCTGGCGATATGCGGGGTATTCTTGCCGATCCTGTCAAATGTCTTTAGATCCAGATTAATCCCTGCCTCATGCGCAATGGCCATAAGATGCAATACTGTATTGCTTGATCCTCCCAGCGCCATATCCACCACGATCGCGTTTTCCAGCGAGTGCTTGGTGATGATGTCGCGCGGACGGACATTCTTTTTTACCAGCTCGACAATGCGCTCGCCGCTGGCCTGCGCAATACGGCGCTTCTTGGCGGATACCGCCAAGGCAGTGGCGCATCCCGGCAAAGACATGCCCATAGTCTCAGTAAGACAGGCCATGGTGTTTGCCGTATAAAGGCCCTGGCAGGAACCCGCGCCAGGACAGGCTTCCATCTCCAGGCAAGCAAGTTCCTTGGCGGAAATCGCGCCTTTCTTGGCAAGCCCGACCGCCTCGAAAGTATCATGCACAAAAGCTAATTTTTTCTTATTAAATCTGCCCGATAACATCGGTCCGGCAGTCACAACGATCGCCGGAATATTCAGCCGGGCAGCGCCCATAATCATACCGGGGGTGATCTTGTCGCAGTTTGTAAGACAAATAAGTCCGTCTAGCTGATGCGCGTTGCAAACAGTCTCAATGGTATCGGCGACGATTTCACGCAAGGCCAGCGGATAGCACATACCCAGATGTCCCATGGCGATTCCGTCGCAGATCCCCGGCACGCCGAAGAAAAACGGCACGCCCTGGCCGTAGCAGATGCCGCGTTCAATAAAACGCTCCAAGTCGCGCATCCCGATATGTCCCGGGATAAGATCCGTAAAAGACGTGGCTACGCCGATAAACGGCCGACCCAGATCTTTCCTGCTTAAACCCGTAGCATGCAAAAGCGCACGGTGCGGAACCCGCTCTAAGCCTTTCTTGATCGTGTCTGAACGCATAGTTTCTTCTCCCCGGTTTCAACAATCTAAACTCAAAGTCTAAAATTCAAAATTCAAAATAAGTTTAAATTTTAAAACTTAAATTTTGAATTTAAACTAATCCGCTCCTTCTCCATCATGCACAACATTAGTCTCATGGCGCTTACGCACGATGACGCGTTTTAAAGTGACATACTTATCAATCAGGTCCTTGTTATTGATCGCGTTAAGCTGCTTAAAGAGAAAATCAAATTTCTGCTCGATTTCCGCGGAAATCTTGTCGCGGGTTGCCTGCGGCAGGCCCATGATCTCCTTTTTAAAAGGCCCGAGGGCTTTCTTGCGCGCCTTATAAAAGAACTGCTCGTCAGTTTCGCCGGCCTTGCGTTCATTGGCGGCATTCACCACCAACCAGTCGTACATTTTCTTCCTAAGCTCAGCGGGAAAATCCTTGCTGTCGAGCATCATATTCTGAAACCCGGTAGCCAGGTGGACTTCCACTGTGTTGTTTTCCGGGAACTTATGAAACATCTCTTCGGGCAAGGTCGAGGCGCCATGCTGCACTGCCCCTCCTAAGCCGAATTCTTTCTGGGCAATACCAGAGAGCAATTTAAGAGTATCGAAATCAAGCTTTACCTCAGCGATGCTTCCGTCGGCTTTAACCAGGCCGCCGTGTGAAGTCCCGGTCTGGATAGAGATCTTGCTGATACCAACCAGGCCCTTGCGCAATCTCTCTTTAAAACCTTCCATGAACGCGCGCAGGTCTTCGGGCGTAGAATTCGCATGCCCGACTTCGCCGATCTCGCCACCCACCGAAACGGTTACCCCTTTTGGCTCAATGCGGCGGATGAGCTGCGTAAGCTTGGCGCACACCTCATAATTATGTTTCTGCTGTTTCTTAATATCCTTCTTGGAAAGATCGACCAGCGTCGATGAATCAATATCAATATTATAGAACCCGGCTGCGATGGATTCTATAATAAGCGCCTGCAGGCCTTCCATTTCTTTATCCGGATCCTCCTGGAATTTCTTGGCGTTTGCCTGAAAATGGTCTCCCTGAATAAAAACCGGTCCGGCATAGCCCTCTTTTATCGCGGCACCCAGGATAACACTTACGTATTCAACCGGAGGCTGGGCAGTATAACCCATCTCAGACTTGGCGATCTCAAAGATAAAGGCGCCGGCGTTGTTCTTTTTGGCGACCCTGAATATCGCCTTCGCCAGATCATAGGTCATACTTCGCAAGTTTATCGCGGGCACCGTAAAACCGCTGAATTCGCCTTTGCCGCGTGCGATATAAAACTCATGGATACTGGAAGAATATACTCCTTTTTTGTAAGCGATATCGGTGATTTTTTTGGCAAGCTCTTTCTTCACTGCCAAATCATCACTGTTAATCAAGTCCATTACCAGCTTCTCAATATCAATCGGCCTTCTTCCCATGAATAAACCTCCTGAATGAGTCCCGCCGAAGGCGGGACGAATTGTTCCCGAAGCTTGTTCCTAAATTACAAGGTTACCGAAAATAAATGAAAATATTTCTGGAACGATTAACGAGGAATACTTACGACAGTACCTTTATCAACTGATACATCTCTTCCACGTTTATGTGTTTCTTCTGAATAGCAGTCTCAAAATCTACGGCTGCCACTTTATTGCCGACCATTCCCACAACCTTACCCGATTCGCCTTTGATCAGAAGATCAACCGCTGACTTACCAAGATTTAAGGCGATATCACGGCTCAAGGCTGTCGGTCGGCCTCCTCTTTGGATGTGGCCTAAAACCAGTGCCCGCGTCTCAAGGGTGGTCATTTGCGTGATCTTTTTGGCGATATCCGGAGCAGAACCAGCGCCCTCAGCCACAATAATAATCCAGCTGATCTTACCCCGAAGATTTCCGTTTACTATCTCATGACATACTGACTCTAACTCAAATTTTCTTTCCGGGATCAGGACCTCTTCGCATCCTGAAGCCAGGGCGACTGCCAAAGCTATGGAGCCGCATTCCCTGCCCATGACCTCGACGACAAAGATCCGCTCCATGCTAGTCGCCGTATCGCGGATATTATCAATGGCGTTAAGTGCGGTATTAATGGCGGTATCCCAGCCAAAGGTCATGGTTATGCCGTTAATATCATTATCAATGGAAGCCGCGATACCTATGCAAGGAACTTTATACTTTTTGTAAAAGCTATTGGCGGCTGTAAAGCTTCCGTTTCCTCCGATAACTGCCAACCCGTCAATAGAATTTTTTTTGACTGTTTCGTAGGCCCGCTGCATCCCTGCTTCGGTATGAAATTCATGGCAACGCGCGGTCTTTAGAATGGTCCCGCCTTGGCTGACAATCCCGGAAACAGAACGATGATCGAAGAATTTCAGCTCTTCATTGATCAGGCCCCACCATCCGCGGAATATACCCATAACCTCCAGCTTATTATAAGTAGCTGAACGCACCACGCCGCGGATCGCTGAATTCATGCCCGGCGCATCCCCGCCAGTAGTCAAAACTCCTATTCGTTTAACCATAATCATCTCCGATAAGTTCAAAGTCTAAAATTCAAAGTCAAAAACAAATCTAAATTTTTAAGTCTAAAACTTAAAAATATTTTAAATTTCCAACTTTGAGCTTGTTTTTCCCGCTACCCATTTAGTTCTAGGCGGGATCCCGCCTTGAATTTATATTTCTTGGCGGGAGAATTTTTTACTTTAAACTTTGAATTTTGCTACTACGTCCCCATTTCCCAGCTCGCCAGATATTTCCTCTGCTCAGGAGTCAATATATCTATCGCGATACCCATTGATTTTAATTTAAGCCTGGCGATATTCTTATCAATATCATCCGGGACCTTAAAAACATTCTTCTTTAATTTCCTGTAATTCTTTGCCATGTATTCGGCAGAGAGCGCCTGATTTGCGAATGACATATCCATAACCTGCGCCGGATGCCCTTCGGCGGCAGCCAGATTGATCAACCGGCCTTCGCCTAAAATATGGACCTTACGGCCGTTTCTTAAGGTAAACTCTTCCACAAATTCACGGATATACCTTCTCTTCTTGCTTAGCTTCGCTAAGCCAGGCAGATCAAGCTCGACGTTAAAGTGCCCGGAATTAGAGACTATCGCCCCGTCTTTCATGGTCTTAAAATGCTCGCTGCGGATGACGTTGATATCTCCGGTCACAGTGACAAATATATCGCCGATTTTTGCCGCATTCTTGATGGGCATCACGTCAAAGCCGTCCAGAGTCGCCTCTAAACCCCGCAAAGGATCGACCTCCGTCACAATAACCTTTGCCCCTAAACCTTTTGCGCGCATAGCCACACCCTTACCGCACCAGCCGTATCCGCAGACCACAAAGTTCGAGCCTGCTATCAACTCATTAGTGGCCCGGATGATACCATCTATGGTTGACTGCCCTGTGCCGTAACGGTTATCGAACAGGTGCTTGGTCAAGGCATCGTTTACCGCGATGATCGGATAGCGCAACTTCCCCTGTTCTGCAAGAGCCCTTAACCTGATAACGCCGGTAGTGGTTTCCTCAGTGCCGCCGATAATATTGCTATGCATCGAAACAGGACGCTGATGTATGGTACTTACCAGGTCCGCGCCGTCATCCATGGTGATATGCGGCTTAGCAGCCAAAGCTGCCTGCATATGCTTGTAATAAGTCTTAGTATCCTCTCCCTTGATCGCAAATACCGAGATCTTAAGATTAGCTGCCAAAGAAGCGGCCACGTCATCTTGTGTGGAAAGCGGATTAGACGCGCACAGATAAATCTCGGCGCCTCCGGATTTCAATACTTCCATCAAAACACCGGTTTCCGTGGTAACGTGCAAACAGGCAGCAACCTTCAGTCCCTTTAGCGGCTTTTCCTTGGTGAAACGTTGCTCGATGAGCCGTAACACGGGCATATTCTTGCTCGCCCATTCGGTGCGCAAAGCGCCTTTTTTTGCCAGCTTGATATCCTTAATGTCGTATTTCATTCTCTCTCTCCGTAATTAATCCGGGTCTATAGTCGATGGTCTATAGTCTATTGACTATAGACTCGATTCTCTGGCTTCAAAGACCATTGGCCCGATTATGTTTTTATAGTCGTGCTGCCTGCTTCTTCAATGTCGCAGCCTTATCCGTGATTTCCCAGCTAAACTCCGGCTCGGTCCTTCCAAAATGCCCGTAACAGGCGGTCAAGCGGTAAATCGGACGGAGCAATTCCAGTGACTTGATCATCCCCTGCGGAGTCAGTTCAAAGTTATCCCGGATGAGCTTAATAAACTGCTGCTCAGTAATCTTTCCTGTTCCGGAAGTATCCACCATGATCGCCAAAGGATCGGCTTTGCCGATGACATAGGCCAGATGGATCAAGCATTTATCCGCTAATCCCGCAGCCACGATATTCTTGGCGATATAACGGGCCATGTACGCGGCAGAACGGTCGACTTTCGTAGGATCCTTGCCCGAGAACGCGCCTCCGCCGGGTGCAGCCATGCCGCCGTATGTATCAACTACGATCTTTCTTCCGGTCATACCGGTATCGGACTGCGGGCCGCCGACGACGAACTTACCGGTCTCATTGATGTAATATTTTGTATCCTTATCTATATATTCCTTTAATATAGGCTTGGCGATGACATCGATAAATTCCTGCCGCGCCTTTTTGGTGATTTTATCTTTGGTAGAATCTAATATCTCTTCGGTGTGCTGGCAGGCCAAAACCACTGAATCGACCCGCTTAGCATGTCCGTCATGGTATTCTACTGAAACCTGGGATTTGCAATCAGGGCCCAGATATTTT
>CAYGZJ010000062.1:0-6980 GCA_964354335.1 uncultured Planctomycetales bacterium
TACTACCGGAGCAGGGGGCAGGTGATCTATCCGGTAATATCGCGCTGATCAAAGATTTCTTCGGGAGAAAATCAGAGGTAGTCGCACTTGAAAGAACAGCTACCGATATAGCTTTGAAGGATAGAAAAAGCACCATTAACGCTGTTATCTTTGACATTGCCAAAAAGCCAACGGTGGCAACTGGCGTAAGCAGTGAGAAAAAAGATTTTGTGGTTAAAAAGATTGATAATCCGTTTCCCGAGCTTCGCTCTGAATCAACGGTTGTTTTTCATCCCTTGCTACCGCAGACCTTCCCTCTTTATTTTGCTGACCGGCAGGTTGCCCACGTGGAGCTTATGTTTAATATAGGCGGTGCCGGAGTAGGCAGCAGAGTAACGGTAAAAAGAAAGATCTCCTCGGGAAACCTCGAGGCTGATCTTTTGACCATGCGTTATATGAGCCACTATCTTTTCATCGAGCAGTCTAAGTTTGCGCCGGAGTCATGGCAGGCGATAAAAATCGACCTTTCGGAAAAAAATGATTAATCTTGATTTTTCCTTGGCAATAGGCATCTTTCTCATATGCAGCCTTATATTGATACTGGCGCTCTGGATCTTCAGCAGGATGCAGAAAGGGAAGAGTCTGATCCTTGAAAAAAAACATATCTGGCACTGTTCGGTGTGCACCTATTCCTATATAAATACCAAAGAAGAGAAAATCTCAGTATGCCCGCGCTGCGGAAGCTATAATAAAAAAAGTAGTTGACCCTGTAGGAATTTGTGTTTATACTTATAATAGGAATACAAAATATTTCATAACCTGGAGGCGTATCTATGATTACGGAAATCGGGATTGTTGCAGGTGACATCTGGCACTACCTTGATGAGCATGGCGAGGTTACGCTTTCCGAGTTAGTCAGCGGTATAGATAAGCCTAGAGACAATGTCCTTATGAGCCTGGGCTGGCTTGCCAGGGAAGGGCATGTGATTGTCCTTCAGGTTGAGAAGGATTACACGGTAAACTTACGAAAAGATGGATAAAAAGGGATCAGCCTTACTAGTAGTCCTTACCACGCTTCTATTCCTGGTTTTCTTGGCGATAGCGGTAATCCAGTTAATATCCAGCCAGGCCCGCTTGACCCATCATCAGGTCAGCCGTATCCAAGGTTATTATGCTGCGCAGGCAGGGGTAAATCTGGCCCTTGAGAAATTAAGGCTTGATAATGATGCCAGCTGGCCGAATAGATTATCTCCCCTTGGTTATAATAATGTCATCTGCAATACTGTTCGTCCAGCCTGTCCGAATGTTGTCATACCCGGTAGTGTAACCTGTAGTACTACCGAAAACTTCCCTTGTTCCGTACTCTATGTCACGGTAACCGTAGGGGACGAAGGTTCAGGTATTGATTCCACCCGTCCGGTCAGCGCCATCACCACCTACACCTACACGCCAACAGTCACTCCATAGTAGCATCGCTATCCATACCTAAGCATTATAATCCGAGTAAGTTTATAGTAAAATTATTAGTCATGGCTTGCAGCTTTGTCGTCGGTAAAAACAACCATAAGTAAGTACGAGTAAAATTATATGAAAAAACACTTGACAAAAATAGATTGTTATGTTTTAATTGATTCCGCTGTTAAATAAGCAAGAGGAAGGTAGTAGGTTATGGCAAAACTGATGGACATAGATGAATTAGCTGAATATCTGCGATTAAAGAAGCAGACTATTTATAATTGGCTGCATCTGCGTAAAATCACCGGGATTAAAGTTGGCGGTGTCTGGAGATTTGAGCGCAAAGAAGTAGATGACTGGCTTAAAAGCAAGAGAAGAGTCTCTAAAGACTTAAAATCCGGAGAAAAACAATGAGTTTACTGGGCATGTATTTCGGTTCCAAGTTAATTAGTATCGTAGAAAGCAGGGGTAGAAAGACTGTCAGCTCCGTTTCGATTTTACAGTCAACAGTCTCAACCGGAGAATTAGGCGAAAAGGTCCCCTCAGAACTGAAATCATCCGAGATTGTCTCACTGATCAAGGGTGAGATGCTAAAGAATAGGATCCAGGCAAAAGAGGCCATTCTCTGCCTTTCCGGGAAAGACCTTATAATCCGTAATTTCGAGGTTCCCATTTTGCCGAAAGATGAATTAAGGGCAGCAGTAAATTTCGAGGCGAAGAAATACATACCCTTTAGGGTTGAGGATATGGTTTCGGATTCTCAGCTTCAGATTGACACGGTCAATCGCAAGAATCTCGTTCTATTCATGGGTATTAAGAAAGAAACTTTAGACAGGTATGTCGCAATACTGAACCAACTCGGGATTAAGATCAAGGGCATAGAGTATTCGGCTTTCAGCCTTCTGCGTTCGGTTGCGTTGACCGGAGGTAATGTAAAAGGGACCATCGGTGTTCTTGGCGCCGATACACAGGAAGAAGATGAGGCCAATTTCACGGTTCTGGAGAACGGGTTCCCTCTGTTTAGCCGGGATATCAGTTTTGCAGCCGGAGCTCCGGATGAGCTGATGGCTAAACCGGAAGCAGCAGGGGCCCAGGGTGCCTTAGATAAGCTTAAGAACGAGATCCGCGTCTCCCTTGATTATTACCACCGAAAGTTTCCCACTAAAAATATACAGAAGATCCTCTTTCTTTCTCCGGTTGATCAGCGCATGGACCTGGAATCATTTTTTATGGAGAGCGGATTGTCCGTTCAGTATCTCGATGTCGCTAAACAGGCAGGTAATGCCGCGCCTTTCTCGTTGAGTTTTGCCAAAGCCTATACCGCTTCGTTGGCCCCGGCCATACGCACTGATATCAGATTAAATCTTTCCTTAACTGAAAAAAAGGAAAAGCCTGTTGCTGTTAAGGTGGGCGTCGGCCGCGCAGAAGCAGCTTCCCTGGTAAAAGGGTTCCGGGTGGATCTGAAGATTGTGCTGTTGGCTCTGTTGATCTGTGGCGGTACGTTCGCCTACGGCAAATACAATTTAAAACCGGTTGAGCAGGAATTGGCAGCGACCATAGGCGCGCGGGTAAAAGTCGCCTCGGTAGCCGCGAATGCTACTTATTCTGACCTGACTAACGCCAAGACCAAGTATATGGCAAAGATAGACAGCCTGAATAAGGTAGTGACCAAGCAGCTCTACCTTACTAAGCCGTTGGATGTCATCCCGCAGGTGATTCCTCCGGGAGTATGGCTGACTAATTTTGCTTACGGCACGATGCAGAACGGTCTTGAGCTTACCTTAAAAGGCACCGCGTATGTAGGGGACGCAGATAAAGAACTGGAGCTGGTAAATCAGTTTGCCGCGGACTTAAAATCTAATCCCGATTTCTCTAAAACATTTAAAGACATCGCAGTGCTTTCGGTGGATCGGGGGAGGATAGAGAAGATCGATGTAGCTAACTTTTCGATTTCTTGCAAAAGTTATCAGAGGGAGCAATAACCTATGGACGTTAATGAAATAATCGCCAAACATAAGAATGCTGTCCTAAGCCTGGTGATCCTGGTTATCGCCGGATTCGTTTCCTTTAATATTTACAATAAGTCTATGCAGGAGAAAGCGGGGTTGCAGGCCAGGATAGAGGATGAGAAAAAGAAGAACGAAGTCCTGCAGCAAATCGCCGCCTTAGAGAAAAAGCTTGAGGGTTATAAGCAGCTTTTGACCAAGAAAGAAGCCGGAGAGGTGATAGGGGCGATCAGCTCTTATGCCAAAGGATTCGGGCTTCAGACCCAGTCAGTGCGGCCAGGGCAAGAGCAAAAATTCAAAGATTATGTCAAGGCGCCGTATTTACTTGTCCTTAGGGCAAATAGCTATCATGATATAGGAAGGTTCGTAAGTATGATTGAAAGTTCACGGGATGTCTTCGTCATTGACGCTATCAACATAGCAAGCGAAGCCGACATAAAGAAATTGATTGTCAATATAACAGTAAACGCCGTTGAATATGTGGATACTAATTCCGGTGCAAATTAATATGAGCGCGATTAAATTATCAGTTGCTGGATTCTTTTTTCTGATGCTGGTCATCGGCGCTGCCGGCCAGGTTGCTGTCTTTGCCGAGCGCTCAGATTATCAGTTGGGGAAACAACTGGAGGCGCAGGAACAGACTCCGGGGGTACAAATTCCAGTCCGGCCGGCAGTCCAATATAAGTCGCAAGACCAGCGGGATCCGTTCAAGGGTATAACTAAAGATGACTTCAGGGAAAAACAAGGTTCTGCTACTATTGTTACTCCAGAGGATAAGCCGCTGCCCGCGTTAACGGTGCAGGGTATTATCTGGGGGGCTAAATTTCCGCAGGCGATTATCAATAATAAGGTAGTTAAAGTCGGAGACATGCTGCAGGGAGTGAAGATATTAAGTATTGATAAAAACGGTATAACGGTCTTATTCGATGGCAGGCAGGTTACTTTATCTGCTCCGGCAGGAGGGGCACGTACCCCGAAAACACCCCAAGAGGGAGGATAGCATGAAAAAAGTCTTTCGTTCATTTTTATTCGTTTTTGTCTTCTTTGTGAGTTTGCACGCAGGCCAATTAAACGCTGAAACACCTCTACCGTTTCCTGATGTAGAGCCGAATATCTCTATGGATTTTCAGGACGCCAATTTAAAAGACATCCTGAAGGTTCTTTCTATCCAGTCCGGCTTGAATTTCATCTCTTCGGAAGCGGTGCAGGACCGCAAAATGACCCTGTATCTTGACTCTGTCCCTTTGCGCAAGTCTATGGACAGAATGTTTAAGGCCAATAACCTTACCTATGACTTTGACAAAGATTCTAATACCTTCATCGTCAAAGAGTGGGGAAAGCCGGAAATAGAGACTATTACTAAGATTTTCTACTTGAAGTTTGCCATTGTTTCGACCTCTTCTATAAAGGAAGAAATGAAGGGATTGCCTTCCGCTGATTCTAATGTGCAAAGTGACATAACTAGTGCCTCTTCTAGCTCTAGCAGTATTACTTTAGGCGCCGGAGGGAAATGGAAGCAGGCGGATGATTCAGGTATTTCGGCGATTGTCAAAAAGCTGCTTTCGCAGTATGGAACGGTAATCGAGGATTATCGTACTAACAGTCTTATTGTTACTGATATACCCACGCGCATAGAGAATATTTCTCAGGTGATTGCTTCCCTTGATACGCCTATTCCTCAGGTTATGCTTGAAGTAGAGATGCTGGATGTCAGCAAGAATGAACTTGATAAGATAGGTGTTAATTGGCCGGCCACACTGGCAAGTTTATCGGTCAGCGGTACAAAAGTCACCAGTTTTCCTTTTAACGGTCAGTCCACCGCTCAGGGAACTACTGTTGATGGAACAGGTATTGGTACGCTGATGAAGAGCCCGATCCTTGCTGATTTGCCGAACTGGGCTGCCAATAAATTCGGCCCGAGCATATTTACCGTCTTAGGTACGTCATTGACCTTTGATTTCTTAAAGACTCTAACGGACACCAAGTATTTGGCGCGTCCCCGTATCATGACCCTAAACAACGAGACTGCCGAAATCAAAATCGTTACTGATGAAGCCATAGGCGTAAAAACTTCCACTAATACTACCAGCACTACCGGCTTGCAGACGGTTGAGGCGGAAAGAGCCCAGACAGGTATTTCATTGCGCGTCACCCCGCAGGTCAATTTAGAGCGGGAAGAAATCACCATGTTTATCATCCCGTCAGTTACCGAGGCCAATAACGGGGGGACCTTTGTTTTTGATACCTTGGGCCATACCGTAACATTTAAGGATCCTGAGATCCGCGCAACCAGGTCTATCGTGCGCGTTAAGGATGGAGAGACAATTGTTATAGGCGGATTGATCCGTAACCAGGACTATGAAACCGTCACCAAACTGCCTATTCTCGGAGACATTCCCTTTATTGGCGGGGCCTTCAGGCATAAAGATAAGACAAAGGGTATCCAGCGCGAACTTTTGGTTTTTATCACCCCGCATATAATAAAGGAAACGTTGACTAGCCAGGCGAATAATGCGCTTGCCTTGGCCCAAAATAATAAACAAGCTGATATCCCCCTAAGAGAGCAGAACACTGTACCTACGCTTGACCGTCAGGCTAATATCAGCAGGTACATGGAAAGTTACGAAGAGAAATAACATTAGTGATAGCCTCTTCCATGCCTAAAGAGAAGTACTTAAGATTAGGTGAGTTGCTAGTCAAAGAAGCCCTCATTAACAATTCCCAACTAGAAAAAGCCATCAGCGTCCAGCGGCAGGAAGGCGGCCGTTTGGGCGAGATCCTGGTGAAGCTGGGTATGGTCAGGGAAGACCAGATGGTGGCCGCCCTTGGCAAGCAGCTTAATATTCCCTATTTTTCTCTTGGCACCGGCATGCTTAAGCCCGCTACAGACCAGGGGCTTGAGCGGCTTATCCCTCAGGAGTTCGCGTTAAAGAATTCGGTCCTGCCGCTTTCGCGCACTCTGCGATCCCTTACAGTGGCGATGACCGATCCGCTCGATCTTATCCTAATCGATAACCTTAAAAAGCTTACTAGCTGCGAAGTCAATCCGGTTGTCGCGACAAAGTCTGATATTACCAAGGCAGTCGAGGATTTCTACGGAAAATCCGCGATGTTTAAAGATGCGGTTGATGCCAGCTATGACATTAACGCATTTGAGTCGGTAGTAGAAGAAACATCCGGCCAGGAACTTAGCCTTGACAAATTGATCGCGCGCGCGGAAGAAGCCCCGGTGGTAAAGCTGGTGGACCTGATAATCCATCAGGCGATAGAGGAGCGCGCGTCAGATATCCATGTTGAGCCGTTTAAGGACAGGATCTCTCTTCGTTACCGCATTGACGGAAAACTATACGATATACCGCCTCCGGCAAAACATATGCATATGGCGATCATTTCGCGTATTAAAATATTATCAAAACTTGATATCGCTGAGAAGCGCCTGCCTCAGGACGGGGCGATGTTGGTAAAGATGAAAGACAAGCCCATTGATATCCGAGTTTCTACGATTCCTACAATCTACGGCGAAAAGGTAGTCATGAGGCT
>CAYGZJ010000063.1:0-6944 GCA_964354335.1 uncultured Planctomycetales bacterium
GACCGTAGCACCAAGTTGATATCTTGTGCAGCTAAGCTTGCGTTAGACGATGCGGGACTGGCTATTAGTGAGGAGAACAGCCGGCAGGTAGGTGTTGCCATAGGTACAACCTTTGGCAGTATTAAAAGTATCAGCGATTTTGACCGCGAGGCACTGGTGGAAGGCCCGCGCTACGTCAATCCTGCGCTTTTTCCTAATACCGTTATCAATTCTCCGGCTAGTCAAGTTTCGATCCGTTTTGGCATCAAGGGTTTTAACACCACCATTTCAACCGGTTTCTGCGCCAGCCTTGATGCGCTCGGCTACGCGGCAAATTTTATCAGGCTCAACCGCGCTAGCGCTGTTTTAGCCGGCGGTGTTGAGGAGTTATGCATCCAGACATTCCTTGGTTTCTATAAAACAGGATGCATGGCCGGAATCAAAGACGGTAGTGCCGCATTGTCCTGTCCATTTGATAGGAGAAGAAACGGTATTGTGCTGGGCGAGGGATCGGTAGTTTTTGTATTGGAAGATCTGGAGGCGGCGCTGGCACGTAAGGCTTCGATTTATGCTGAAGTCCTGGGGTTTGCCAGTACATTTCATAAAGAGCAAGGCCTGCAGCGATCGATGCGGCTTGCTTTGGCAAAATCAAACTTTAAGCCCGGGCATATTGATTATATCAGCTCCGGAGCTAATTCTACGCTTGACGGGGACAGGCACGAAGCAGAAGCGATAGAGAAAATTTTCTCTCATGATATCCCGGTCAGCGCAGTAAAATCCATGACCGGTGAATGCTATAGCGCAGGAGCGGCTATGCAAGTGTTGGCAGCGGTCTTCGCGATCAATAAGCAGATGATACCGCCAACCATTAATTATAAAGAAAAAGATCCGGCATGCGCAGTAAATATTGTAGCTGATAAGGCCTGCAGCAGGCATATTATCAATGTGCTTGTTAGCGCCCATGAAAAAGGCGGAGCAAGCTCAAGTCAAGTTATAGCTAAATTCACGCAATGACCATGTTGTTTAAAGATAAGGTGGCAATAGTAACGGGTGGCACGCGCGGAATCGGCAGGCAGATTGTTTTAATGCTTGTTGCGGAAGGGGCAAAAGTCGTATTTACCTACGCCAAGAGTCAGGAGGAGGCTGAGAAGCTTTCGCAGGAGACTCAGCGCTTAGGTACAAAAGCGATAGGCCTACAGCTTGACGTAAAGGATTTTGATAAGGCCAAAGAGCTGGTTGAGAAAACAAAACAGGAATTCGGCGGCCTGGATATCTTAGTCAACAATGCCGGGATCACCCGCGATAAGGCCCTCATGATGATGAGTAAAGAGGAGTGGCTGGATGTCGTGGATACGAACTTAAACGGACTTTTTAATGTAACGCGAAATGCCATCGTTACTTTTTTAAAGCAGAAAAGCGGCGGTATCGTCAATATCACCTCTATAAGCGGCATGATCGGTATGGCGCGTCAGACTAACTACGCCGCTTCCAAGGCAGGAATTATCGGGTTTACCAAGTCGCTGGCAAAAGAAGTAGCCGCCTACAATATCAGGGTCAATGCGGTGGCCCCGGGCTTTATCGAAACAGATATGATCTCGGGCCTGAAGCCCGAATATAAAGAAGTGATCCTTAAAAATATACCCTTAGAGCGCCTGGGAAAGGTAGAGGATGTGGCGCAGGCAGTGAAGTTCTTATTGAGCGAGAAAGCGGGTTTTATCACGGGCCAAGTCGTGGTTGTTGACGGAGGCCTTTCCATAAAATAAAGAAGGAGTTAAACCGATGCAAGATATCGCGAATGAAATTACGGCTTTGGTGGCTGAGGTTATTGAGAAAGATCCAAAAGATATCAATCCTGACGCTCGTTTTGTCGAGGATCTGGGAGTTGATTCCATGATGGCCCTGGAAATACTGGCGGCAATCGAAAAGAAATATAAGATCGCCATTCCTGAAGAGAAGCTGATGGAAATGCGGACCTTGAACGCGACCATTGCTTTATCTCGGCAATATCTGGAAAAGAAACAGGTGTAAATTTGCTTACTATCCAAGAAATATCCAAGATACTTCCGCAGCGTTTTCCTTTTCTGATGATTGACCGGGTCCTGGAACTTGATCCGGGCAAGAGGATTGTTGCAGTCAAGAATGTCAGTTACAACGAGGAATTTTTCTCCGGGCACTTTCCCGGACAACCTATCCTGCCGGGAGTTTTGATCATTGAGGCTATGGCCCAGGCATCGATCATTCTTTTTTACAGCGCAAGAAAACAGGCCACAGATAAAAAAATGAATTATTATTTAGGCTCGGTCAAGGTGCGTTTTGCGCATCCGGTGGTGCCGGGTGACCAGTTACAATTGATCATTGAACCGCTGAAAGTCGTTTCCTACGCCGGTATTGTCAAGGCCCAGGCAAAGGTCGGAGATATTGAGGTGGCAAGCGGCGAGATCAGTTTTGTCGCTAAAGAAGCCAATGAATAAGAGAGTGGTTATTACCGGGATCGGGGTTATTTCTTCGATCGGAATAGGAAAAGATGAATTTTGGAATTCTCTTATTGCCGGAAAATCCGGAATCAGCGTTATAACGAGCTTTGACACCGCAGAATTCCCCAACCATTTAGGCGCAGAGGTCAAGGATTTCAAACCGCAGGAATTTGTCTCCGAAGAAAAAATAGATAAAATAGGGCGCACATCTTTACTTGCCATCGCCGCTGCAAAGCTTGCCTTAAAAGATTCGGGATTAGATCTATCCGGCAGCAACCGGGAAAAGATAGGCGTAGCTGTAGGAACGACTATGGGGGAGACTCAGGTCTTTGAGAAATTAAACGCGGCCTGGGTCAAGAATATGGAAGAGAAGATTGACCCGTCTCTGATACGCATCGTGCCGGCCAGTGTAATTCCTCAGCATGTTGCCCAGGAGCTTGATTTACAAGGCCCGGCATATGTGATTCCTAACGCATGCGCTGCCGGAAATTACGCTATAGGTTATGCCTGTGATTTGATCAGGGCAGGAGAGGTTGATGTTATGTTCGCCGGGGGCACAGACGCTTTTTCTAAGATTGCCTTCACCGGTTTTAACCGTCTGCTTGCGGTGGCTCCGGAAAAAGTGCAGCCTTTTGATAAGAATCGAAAAGGGATGATGGTCGGCGAAGGAGCAGGGATGGTAGTGGTTGAATCTTTGGAAAATGCCCTGAAGAGAAACGCGCCGATCTATGCGGAGATCCTCGGATACGGCTTAAGCTCTGACGCGCACCATATGACCGCGCCTTTTTCTGAAGGTATCAAGGAGGCGATTGAAAAAGCCCTCCACGAAAGCGCAGTAGCAGCTGAGGATGTTGATTATATCAATGTACATGGCACAGGAACATCTGCGAACGATAAAGAGGAGTGCCTGGCGATAAAAAGTATTTTCAAAGAGCGCTATAAAAAGGTCGCGGTCAGTTCCATCAAGTCGATGCTCGGTCATACCATGGGAGCGGCTTCCGCGATCGAAGCGATCGCCTGTTGTCTGAGCGTAAAAAACGATATTATCCCTCCGACGATTAATTTCGAGACTCCGGATCCGGAATGCGATCTTGATTGTGTCCCCAATGTCGCCCGTAAGCAGAAAGTTACAGTTGCCTTAAATACCGCTTCTGCTTTCGGCGGCAATAACGCCTGCCTGGTTATCAAGAAATTTCTTTCCTAAGATAAACAAGAGTTTACCTCCCGAGATTTTGTGTTATAATGTAGCCCATCTTAAATTAATTACCTAAAGGCGGAACATAAAATACTTATGTCTACAGAAAACAACGGAAAATATAGCTTCTTTCTTAAGGGCGGACCCAAAGGCATATTGCTTATTCACGGCATTACCGGAACCCCTTCTGAAATGCGCTATTTGGGTAAGTCCCTTAACAAGGCCGGGTTTACGGTTTTTTGCAATACGCTCCCCAGGCACTGCAGTACTTTAGGCGAGCTGAAGAAAGTCACCTGGCAGGAGATCGCCAACGCCTGCGTAGAAGACTTGCGGCGCCTGCAGAAAGAAACTCAACAGGTGTTTGTCGGCGGACTGTCTATGGGCGCGCTGTTGGCCATACATCTGGCCTATCAGTTTCCTTCTGAGATAAGCGGCATCGTCGCTTTGGCCCCGACTATTTTTTATGACGGCTGGGCATTGCATAAAGGAAAGGTATTTCTAAATCTAGCCTGGCCCATCCCGTTTATCAGAAACAATATCGATATCCGGGAGGGTTGGCCTTATGGGTTAAAAGACGAAGACCTGCGCTGGAGCGTCGAGCGTTTTTACAAGAATGCTAAGTCAAGGGAGTTCAGCAATCGGGTGCTCTTGTTCGGCAGCCCGTTTTTTCCGCTCGCCTGCCTCTATCAACATCGCCTTTTTGCCAAGGTAGCCAAGCAGGAATTTCCGCATGTCAAAAATCCCATCCTGATCCTGCACGCCAAAGATGACGATATGACCAGCCCCAAGAATGCCGAGTATGTGCTTAAGCATATCGGTTCAAGCGATAAAACCTTCGTATCCTTGGATGACAGCTATCATATGATTACCATTGATAAACAGAAAGACCTGGTTGTCGCGCAAACAGCCAAATTCATGGAAAGAATACAAAAGTGACAGAGTATGATTGCGTAATAATCGGCGCGGGTATGGGCGGATTAACCAGCGCGCTTAAGCTGGCTGCTTCCGGAAAAAAAGTCCTTGTGCTTGAGCGCCAGCCGGTTGCCGGCGGAGTGGCCACCAGTTTTAAACGCAAGGGTTTTACCTTTGAGTCAGTACTGCACTTTGTGGATGCCCTCGGGCCCGGGGAGGAGATGAGGGAGTTTCTTGATGAACATGGTGTCAGTAAGAAGATCGAATATATAGAGCTTGAGGAGTTTGGCCGGGTGCTTTACCCGGAGCATGATTTCATTGTAAAAAACGATTTTGATTCCCTGAAAGCCTGGTTTAAAAAAACATTTCCTGCGGATGCGGCAGGAATAGATACCTTTTTTCGGGAGATCGATGCTTTTTACCGGCAGTTCGATCATTTTACCAGTTCCAAGATCCCTCTTTGGCTTCGGCTTTTTCTTTCCCCGATTTGCTATCCGCAGATCATTAAGACATCCTGTCTTACTTTAGAACAATTCATCACCAATAAGATCAAAGACAAGAAGGCCCGCGCCATCGTCGGGACGCTTTGGGGTTTTATCGGATTGCCTCCTTCTGAAGTCTCCGCTTTTTATTTTCTGATAGTGATGCGGGGTTGTTGGGGGAGAAAGACAGCATTTATCAAGGGTGGCTTTAGTAAGTTATTCGCTGCGATGGTCGAGGCGATCAGGGAACACGGTTCCGAGGTGCGCTTTAATACTGTCGTTACCGAGATCGTGACTGAACAAGGCAGGCGCATAAAGGCAGTGCGCACGGATAAGAAAGAAGAGTTTACGGCCCGGGCAATAATTTCAAACGCCAATAGTATTGATACGCTTACCCGCCTTATTGACGCCGATAAGCTTAAGAAAAAATACGAGAAGATGTTCTCCTTAATGAAAAAATCATGTTCTGCCGTGACCGTCTATTTAGGGCTGGATGTCCCGGCAAAAGATATCGGCATGAAACATTCTTTTTTATCGCTTAATACGGCCTACGATCACGATGCTGCCTGCCGTAGTTGTCTAATCGGCGATTACGGGAATTCCAGCTTTGCGGCGGTGGATCATTCACAGCTTGATCCTAGTCTTGCGCCACCTGGCAAGTCTACGCTCTGTATTATGACATTTGCCGACTATGCGAAATGGCAGGCGTTGACAGGCCAAGAGTACACTGAAAAGAAAAAAGAAGCAGCCGATGCTATTGTAGCGGTTCTCGAGAAATATCTTCCGGGGTTATCCAGTCATATTGAAGTTTTGGAAGTAGGTACTCCCAAAACTATGCAGCGCTATGCCTTGCTTCCTGAGGGCGCAGTCTATGGCTTTGCTGAAACAGTGGGGCAGTCCAGCATTAATCGTTTGTCTCAGCAGGCCAAGATCAAGGGTTTGTTTCTTGCCGGAGCCTGGACCGCTCCGGGTTGCGGGGTGCATGGCTGTTTTGTCTCAGGGATAGACGCGGCTGATTTAGCGCTGCGCTATTTAAGCTAGTCGATGGTCGCTTTAAAAACTCTTGACAAATAAGGGTCTTTAGTTAGAATAACAGGTAAGGAGAAAACCATGAAGAAAAGAAAAATCTTAATATTCAGCGTTATTTTTGGCTTTGTTTTTATCTTCTGCTTAGTTTCTGCTTTTGCCCTTGAAACAACGCAGGTTTCCTCAAAAGAAGAGGCGCAGCTTTTAGCGCTTGAGAAAGAATCCGGAAAGGCTGCTCCTGCCGCGACTGTTGAGAAGTCCGAAACAAAATCTTGCCTTAAAGAATTCGGGATCTTAAGCGGTTACGCGGCTGGACCCCTTAATGATCCTCAGCCTGAATATCAGATCGTGCCTATGATCTTCCGTTTCGGTTTTGACCTTAATCCCTTTATTAATAAGTTCGGCCTCGATACAAAAGGCATTCTTGAGTTTGAGCTGGAGCCTTTTATCAATACAATTATCAGCCCGAACAACAACGTAGAAGTAGGAAGTAATTTCTTGGTAAAGTACGCCATGCCTCTGACCAAGAAGGTGTATCCTTATTTTGAGGGCGGTTTAGGTATGTTGTATATGTCTCAGCACACCGACGAGCAGGGTTCGCAGTACAACTTCCTTCCTCAGGCCGGCGCCGGGATCATGTATTTCTTAAGGGATAATCTGGCTTTAAGCTTGGGTTACCGCTATCGCCACCTTTCCAATAATTCATTTGCCGAACCGAATGGCGGTATCGACGTCAATATGGCGTTGGTAGGTTTGTCGATAATCTATTAGGTTTCTGGGTTAAAGAATTTTAAAATGCCTTCTTCTAAAAAGAGAAGGCATTTTTTTGCGCAAAAAGCGCAACACCGGCGTTTCCTTTTACGCCGGGTGTGCGCA
>CAYGZJ010000064.1:0-6869 GCA_964354335.1 uncultured Planctomycetales bacterium
GATTCCTACGGCACGGTAAACCTGGTGGCAATTGAGGAGTACGATGAGTTAAAGCTGCGCTATGACTTCCTGGTTCAACAGCAGACTGACCTTGTAAACGCCAAGGAAGCGCTGCATCAGGCGATCCTTAAGATCAACCGCACTACCAAGCAGATGTTCTTAGAGACCTTTGATAAGGTGCGTGAGGAGTTCCGTAATTACTTCAGACTGCTCTTTAACGGCGGGGATGCGCAATTGTTCCTGACTGATGAGTCAGATCCGCTTGAGTCCGGTATTGAGATGATCTGCCGGCCTCCGGGAAAGAAACTGCAAAACGTGCTGTTACTTTCCGGCGGGGAGAAATCCATGGCCGCGATCGCGCTGATATTCGCTATATTCAAAGTCAAGCCTTCGCCATTCTGCATCCTGGATGAAATTGACGCGGCCCTTGATGAGGCCAATGTCGACAGGTTCAGCAGGATGCTGCAGGAATTCTCCAAGCAATCGCAGTTTATTGTGATCACCCATAATAAAAAGACTATCGCCAGCGCCAATGTCATGTATGGTATTACCATGGAACAATCGGGAATCTCTAAGATTGTCTCGGTGAAATTTGGCGATAACAGGACAGAGGAAGTTAAAGAGCCGGAAGCGGTAGTTGTTACTGAAGCGGCTTAGGATTATTTAGAGGTTTTTATTTAGCAGAAGTTGAACAGCAGGTAGTGTTTTTACCCTTGTGTTTTGCTTCGTAGAGGGCCTTGTCAGAAGCAGAAATCAGCCCGGCAGCATTAGGGCCGTCTTCGGGAAAAGTAGCCAGCCCGAGACTGATAGTAAAGTGCTTGGAAGGCAGAACCTCTTCGTGGCTGAAAGGGTGATTCTTGATGGTTTCGCGCAGGCGTTCCGCAATGAGGAACGCCTCTTTTTTATCCGTATGTGGCAGGATAACCGTAAACTCCTCACCGCCGTAACGGCAGACCAGATCCATCTTCCGCGACTGGTCCTTAAGCAAGCTCGCTAACTCTTTTAACATTTTATCGCCTGCCTGATGCCCCAGCGTATCGTTGTATACTTTAAAGTCATCGATATCGACCATAAAAAGGCTTAATGGTTTTCCCGTGGCCCGCGATTTTTCTACTTCCAGCTGGAGCATATACTGGAAATATCCGTGGTTCCACAGTGAGGTCAAAGAGTCGGTGTGCGCAAGTAAAACCGTCTTTTCATAGAGCTGTGAATCTTCGATAGCCAGGCCTGCCTGATTGGCAAGAAGGGTGAGTAAGCGGATATCGTTTTTACAGATCTGTTCTTTGGTGATGAAGTTATCCGCCACGATTATCCCGTTGACTTTGTCTTTGGCCTTCAGAGGGATCAAAACCATTTCTTCGCTGCGCAGCAGCTGGACAATAGGGGCGTGACTGTAGGCCTGGATTGTTTCTTTGGTCAGGTGTAGCGGCATACCTTCTAAAGCTACTAAAGGCAGGAGGTTCTTGTCTTTTTCCCGCAGCGATATTTTAATACTGCGCACCTGGCGGTTAAAGTCGGTCTCAAGCGTATTATTTCCAAATTTGTAATTGCTGATCAGGTCTTCCAGATCCATATTTTCCTGTTCGATCTGGGTCCAGATACGGTTTGCTTCATCTCCGGTCTCCGGGCCGATAGCCATTTTACCTTCGATCAGCCCGTCCTTTTCATTGATCAGGAATAGGATAGCGCGGTTAAAACCAAGGCCGCTGTGGGCAGTAACGCCGGTAAGGATGATATAAAGGATCTCATCCAGCTTTAAGGTGCTGCGCATGGCATTGGAGATCTCATAAAGGATGCCCAGCTCAGTTTTGGCGCGCTCAAGCTCAATTTTAAGTTTGTTTATCTCTTCCATAATGCGTTAAATGTAACACATTTTGCCGGAAATGTCAAGCGGGCGGTTATTTACTGTTAGATTTTAGGGGTTGTTACGTCTATTATTATAGGCCCGGCAAGCGCCAAGAAAGGAGGCAAAAGGGCAGTTACAATTAGTTTGACAGGAGTATCCGGGCAGGTTATAATACAAGTCTAATTTAAGCCAATTTAACCTTGAGGAGGATGTACATGGTTACCAAAGATAAAGATAAAAAAGAAGAAGCGCAGAATAATATCGCTGACCGCCAAAAGGCCCTGGAGCTGGCCCTTTCCCAGATAGAGAAACAGTTCGGAAAAGGCTCAATCATGAAGCTGGGTGGGCAGGTGCACGGGCACGTAGATTCAATACCTACCGGCGCCCTTACCCTGGATGTGGCTTTGGGAGTGGGCGGATTACCGCGTGGCAGGGTTATTGAGATCTTCGGCCCGGAAGCTTCCGGTAAGACTACGCTGACCTTGACTGCCATCAGGGAGAACCAGAAGAAAGGCGGAGTCGCGGCTTTCATTGACGCGGAGCATGCTTTTGATTCCACTTACGCCAAGGTCATCGGAGTCAATCTGGATGAGCTTTTGATCTCTCAGCCGGATACCGGAGAGCAGGCATTAGAGATAACCGAGACGCTTGTGCGTTCCAACGCCGTGGATATGGTGGTAATCGATTCCGTGGCCGCGCTTACTCCCCGCGCTGAAATCGAAGGCGATATGGGTGATTCGCACATGGGCCTGCAGGCGCGCCTGATGTCGCAGGCATTGCGCAAATTGACGGCTGCGATCAGCAAGTCGCGCACCTGCGTTATTTTCATCAACCAGATCCGCGAAAAGATCGGTGTTATGTTCGGAAATCCTGAGACTACTCCCGGAGGAAGGGCCTTGAAATTTTATTCTTCAGTGCGCCTTGATGTGCGCAGGATCGCCTCCATCAAAGAAGGGGACGTGGTGGTCGGTGGAAGGGTCAGGGTCAGGGTAGTCAAGAATAAGGTCGCCCCTCCGTTTAGGGAGGGAGAATTTGAGATCCTGCATAATGAGGGGATCTCCAGGGCAGGCTCGACTATTGACGCGGGAGTCAATACCGAGGTGATCACAAAGTCCGGCACATGGCTGTCTTTTCACGATGAGAAGATCGGCCAGGGAAGGGATGCCGCGATAAAGACGCTCAGAGAAAAACCGAAGCTTCAGGAAGATATAGAAAAAGAAGTCAGAAAAAAGATCAGCGTAAGTTAATCGGAGGGTTTTTAAGATGACAAAGAAAAAATTAATATTTGGTGCTTTATTTTTGGTGGTCGGCGTTATTGCGGGGCTTACGCTGTCTGCAAAGTTAAATGTTTTTACTCTCGCGCAAAGCCAGTCTCTGAAGCAGGATGCTGTTGTGCCTACTTCTTTGAACATAAGCCTGGAAGACGCGGTGGTTTCTGTTGCTAATACTGCCGGCAAGGCAGTAGTATCTATTAGTACCGAACATACCACCAAGGTTCCGGCCGGAGGCAGGAAGTTTTATTTTAATCAGCCTTTTGGCGGAGGTAACGCGCAGCCGTTTAACGATGAATTCCGCAAGTACTTTGACGATTTCTTCGGCCAGATGCCGGACCAGGAATTTAAGCAGATGGGCCTGGGCTCAGGGGTGATCATTGATAACAAAGGATATATTCTGACTAATGAGCACGTAGTTAATAATGCGGATAAGATTACAGTTACTCTTCCTGATGGAAGAGAGCTAAAAGGGGAAATCAAGGGCAAAGACGCGCGTTCTGATTTAGCGCTCATCACGGTCAATGCCCCAAATTTGCCGAGCGCTGCCTTAGGTGATTCCGATACACTCAAGATCGGCCAGTGGGTGGTGGCCATAGGCAATCCTTTTGGTTTTGCCATGTCCAATCCTGAGCCGACTGTCACTGCCGGGGTTATCAGCGCATTGCACCGTACCCTTGGCAGGGTGGTTGCGCAGAATAAAGATTTTAATGACCTTATACAGACTGACGCAGCCATAAATCCGGGAAATTCCGGAGGCCCATTGGTTAATCTAAAAGGTGAGATCATCGGGGTCAATGTCGCGATTTTCTCAACCAGCGGCGGCTATCAGGGCGTTGGTTTTGCTATCCCGATCAATAATGCCAAGCGTATCATCACCCGGCTTATCGAAGGTAAAAAAATCGCCTATGGCTGGCTGGGTGTTACCGTGCAGGATTTAAGCGAAGATATGGCCAAGTATTTTGGCTTAAGTGATAAAAAAGGCGTTTTAATCGCCAAGGTCATAGAAGACGGACCCGGAGCGAAATCCGACATGAAAGAGCGGGATATCATCAAGATGTTTGACAATAAGCCGATCAATCAGGTAAAAGACCTATTGAGTATTGTCGGCAACACCGAGGTCGGACGTAAGGTAAAAGTTGTTGTCCTGCGCGATAAAAAAGAAGTCACCCTTGATGTGCAGGTCGGGGAAAGGCCTGAAGCTGCGGGCGAAGAAACCGGAGCAGGCGGCGGGGAAGTTTCCGCGGGTAAATGGCGCGGGATCAGCGCCGAAGACATAGGTCCGGCGACAGTCCAGCGTTTCAAGGTAAAGGAAACCGCAGGCGTTGTGGTGACGAATGTCGAGCCTAACACTCCCGCGGATGAGGCAGGTATTATTCCCGGGGATGTTATTCTGGAGATGAATAAGCAGCCGGTGAAGAATATGTCTGAGTATCAGAAGCTGACCCAAGGCGCCAAAGGCGATGTCCTGGTGAGGACTGCCCGCGGCTATTTTCTGGT
This sequence comes from uncultured Planctomycetales bacterium, assembly GCA_964354335.1. GTDB lineage: Bacteria > Omnitrophota > Gorgyraeia > Gygaellales > Profunditerraquicolaceae > JAPLLR01. Next base: position 4,618 of record CAYGZJ010000064.1, read on the forward strand.
CAAAGAAAAAGCGGGTGAATAGCAAGAGCGCGGATTTAGTAATCAAGGCAAAAGAATACGCCTTTTTACTCCTTAAGTACAGGCTGCGTAGCGAAAAAGAACTCTCTGCCCGCCTTAAGCGTAAAAATTTTCCTGAAGAGATCATCAGGCAGACGATTTCCTTCTTAAAGGAGAAAAGCTTTCTTGATGACGATGTTTTTACCAGGGCCTGGATTTCTTCGCGCCTGAAACGCCCGTTTGGGCTGCGCAGGATCACCCAGGAGCTTAAGGCAAAAGGTATCGCGCAGGAAATAATCGCCAGGCAGGTGAGTCGGATAGATAAAGATTACTCAGAACCTGAGGTTATCCGGAAACTGGCGCAGAAGAGATTTGCTGCTGTTAAGTCCGGCGAGCCTTTTAAAGTGAAGAGAAAAGTGTACGCGTACCTTGTACGCAGGGGATTTTCTCCCGATGCCGTCTACGATATAATAAGCCAGCTATGAACGCGGATATTCTACGAAAAAAATTCCTGGATTTCTTTAAATCAAAAAAACACCGCATCGCAGAGAGCGATTCTTTGGTACCCAAAGATGACCCTACTGTGCTGTTTACGCCAGCGGGGATGAACCAGTTTAAAAAGGAGTTCCTGGGGTTTGATTCGGGTTTTAGCCGCGCTGCCAGCTCACAGCGTTGTCTGCGCACAGATGACCTGGAAAAGGTGGGCAAGACCGCGGTGCACCATACTTTTTTTGAGATGCTGGGGAATTTTTCTTTCGGGGATTATTTCAAGAAAGAGGCGATCTCCTGGGCATGGGAATTTTTGACCGAAGAGTTAAAGATCGATAAAGAGCGCCTGTGGGTCTCGGTGTATAAAGATGACGATGAGGCATACGCAATCTGGAAGGACCTGATAAAGATACCGCAGAAAAGAATAGTTAAGTTAGGAGATAAAGAAAACTTCTGGCCCTCGGAAGCAAAGACCAAAGGCCCAAACGGGCCGTGCGGCCCATGCTCCGAGATATTTTTTGATTTTGGCAAAGATATCGGATGCGGCAATTCTGATTGTGATCCGGGATGCAATTGCGGCAGGTTCGCCGAAGTCTGGAACCTGGTCTTTACCCAGTTTAACCGCAAGGAAAACGCGAAGCTTGAGCCGCTGCCTAATAAAAATATCGATACCGGGATGGGCCTAGAGCGTTTAGCGGCAGTGATGCAGGGCAAGCGCAATAATTTTGAAACGGATTTGTTCCATCCGATTGTCGAAGAAATTATTTCAGCTATCAGTCTTCAGCCTTCAGCTTTCAGCAAAGAGCTTGTTTATGCGATTGCTGACCATATCCGGGCGGTTGTTTTTTGTATTTACGACGGCGTGTTGCCTTCCAATGAATCAAGAGGTTATATCGTCAGGAAGGTCATCCGGAAGTCTATCCTGCACTTGAGGGCACTTGGGATTAAGCATCCGTTTTTAAACAAGCTGGTTCCGGTGGTAGCGCAGGTGATGAAGAATCCCTATCCTGATTTATTGATCAGACAGGAGAATATCGCCCAGATCATTCTTTCGGAGGAGACCAGCTTCATCAACACGCTTAATTCAAGCGAGGCACTGTTCAAAGAAAAGTTCGCTGGTTTGTTAAAAAACCATGACCCGGATAAAGCGGGAAAGATGGTCTTTTTGTTTTATGATACCTATGGGATTCCTCTGGAATTGACTGAGGACTGGCTGAAAAGAAACAATCTGCAATATTCGCAGGTAGCCTTTCGTAAAGAGCTGGAAGAGCAGAAGGCGCGCTCAAAAATGCAAAGCTCGATGAAGGGTGATGTCTTTGCGGTAAAAGATCTGGATTACGGGATCAAAGAGACCAGGTTTTTAGGTTACGAAGATGACGCGGTAAAAGCTAAGATCGCCAAGATATTTAAAGCCGGTAGTGAGGCCAAGAAAATCACTAAAGGGGATGAGGCCCAGATCATTCTGGATAAGTCGGTTTTTTACGCGGAGTCCGGAGGACAGGTCGGAGATACAGGCGAGCTGGTCAAAGGGAAGAACATTTTTGAAGTGCTGGATACAAAAAAAGCCGGAAAAGTAATCCTGCATATAGGAAAAGTGAAAGAGGGAAGTTTTAAGAAGAGTGATTTTGTGAATGCCAAGATCGACCTTGAGCGCAGACTCGCCATTGCCAGGAACCATACTGCGACACATATGTTGCAGGCGGCTTTGCGCAAGGTCCTGGGGCAGCCTGGTCAGCAGCAGGGTTCTCTTGTCGCCGAAGACAGAT
>CAYGZJ010000065.1:0-6730 GCA_964354335.1 uncultured Planctomycetales bacterium
TGGGACAGAATTAACCGCTGCTGCGGAATCCGGTTTCTGAGACTGTTTCAGCCGACCGGAAGCGAGGGCGAATGCGATTTCCCTCTGTGCCTGCTGAGCCTTTCCTTGCTCCCTTTCCTTTAATACCGGTTGCAAAATTCTTTCTACCTCGGCGGAGATTTCAGGCGGTAAATCTTTCGTCAACAAGCCTTCTGCCGCCTCACCGGCTGCATGCGCATCATCATTGGAATATCCATGGATAATCGCAAGCAATTCTGCGATTTCATGCAACACTAATCTATCTATTGCTGCCTTTACCACAACTTCATTATTTACTCCACTATCCCCAATAAGTCTATTGAGGGCTTGGAAATTAATAAAAACAAAGGGCTGGCGAGCAGCTCCGCGATGCACAAGCTCGTTTGGTTTGCTATAGTCAAGAAGAAGCTCATTAATCGTAATGTCTATTTTTTTACCACCTACTGTTATTGTTACTGTATCGCTGCCCGGAGTACGCAAAATCTCCGAGCTGGCAGTATGCAGCGGATAACGTATCTGGCCGGCGTTAAGCACATCTAGCACCATTTGCGCAACTACAGCTGGCTGGCTGACAATGGAGGCTGATGAAGCTGTGCCGGCGGCGGCTACGCCGGAAGCGGGTTTCTGAGACTGTTGCGCCAGCGCTTCTGCTACCGCTGCCTCATCTTTATCTTTATTCTGCATGACTAAGGTATGGGCATTAGCTGCAGTGAGGCCGCGCTGGCGTAAGGCGATTTCGCGCTGTTCATGGTCGAGGTTGGCGGGATTATTGAGTTGTTCGGAGAATCCTGCGATGGTCCATGTTCCGTCGGGGGCCTGGTAGTTGATGGCTTCAACACGGTCGGCAGTCTGCACTATCAGGTCAAATGCACTAAGAAGCTGCTTGAGCCTTTTGCGCGCTTCAGGAGGAGCCTGGGAAAGAGCCTGCCTTGACTTTGCCCTGTCTATAGCGTAAACGAGGTTGCCAAGGTAGGTGCTCTTGGCAACAAGTTTCGTACCAAGTTGAATTTCCAAATCCTGAAGCTGGCTGATCACGTGTTCCATCAGCTGGGCATCATTGGCATTAGCCTGTCCTGCCAAACGGAAAACATTCAAAAGCCGACGCAGACGCTGCATGCCTATGGAGTCCACGGAAGAAGATTGGGCGCCCAAATCTTCACGCACAGGAAGAACAGTTGGCTTGCCAAAAAGAAATTCGAATTTTTCACGGAAGTCATTATCAACTTCAAAAAATCTCGGCAAGTCGGCGTTCTGATAAGGGGTCAAGCGCACCCGAAACTCACTTCTTAAATCCTTGTTGTTGCTAATCGCATCGCTCATGGCTTTGATCAGAATGATCAGTATCCGTGGGTAAAGATCGTTTCTGACTGAGCTGGTCAAAACCGCAAATTGTTGCGGCGTAAGTTTAAGGCCGCGATTATGTATCAGGAGCGGCTCCAAAACATCGACCAGATACTCGCGTTCTTCCTCGGTCTGCGCCTGTCGGATAAGCCCGATTAAAACATCCACCTCCTGCAAAGAGAGCCCCGCATCTTTATTCTTCTTCAAAGAACTGCCGAGTGCGGAGGCCAAATTACTACGCTGCTTTGTGTCGCGGGAATTCTGAAGGGCAAAAAATAAAATACCCGTTTCTTGAGGAGTAATGCGAAAGCCATGGTTTGTTTGGAGCGCTCCGCCTAAAGCAGAGATAAGTCTATCCCGTAAAGCTTCATCCTGAGCCTGGCTAATCCGGGAAATGATTTTAGAAGCTAAGGTCGGATCTAGCGAGCCTAGATATCTTAAGATAAAGGTTAGTTGACTACGCTGGTAGTAATCCTTGGTAACTGACAGGGCATCGAGAACCTTTAAACCCAGAAGTTCTAATTTTTCCTTTTCCTTGGCCGTAGGAATATAGCTTGAGCCCAGAAGCCCTAATTCTTCCCTTTCCTTAACCGTGGGAATATCGTTGGAAAGGCCCCCAGTAGTCGTGGAATATAGCTTATCAATGAGCCGTTGGATTTTTACCTCTCTATACCATTGCCGTAACCATTGCCATATTCTGCTGCCAAGGGACACTGGCGCAGGACGCATAGGTTGAGCTGATGAAAGCGCGGTAGGAGTAGAGCCGGTGCCAGAATAAGCAGCGGTTGGGGCTGGCGCCTCGCGGGCTGATCCGGCGGAAACGGGCTTGACCACCTGCTCGCTGAATACCTGCAGCTGATTACGCAACATAGACCGTTCACTCCTTGTAGCAATCGGCAAGGTGAGTTCTCCCATCAGGCGCTTATTCCACCCTCGAGGGATATTCCGGGAAGCGGTCATCATGAATCTTTCGGTGAATGACGCCTTTCGCACATTTATCCTTATCGCCGTATCTTGCAGCATCCGTTCAAAAGCCGGATTTGCCGGTAACTCTTTTTGCCCCGCGCGCTGCCTCCTACCTGCGAGCAGATGGCTCCTAACGGAAATAACGCTGATCCCGGCGAAGCGCGGATCGTTGCGCGCCTTACCCTCGAGTATCTCATTGACCGCGGCCATGACATCAACCGCTATTTTCTTATATACCCCGGGGTCATCCGAACGCAGCTCCCGGATATTTTTGGAAACGTGCACTACAATTGTTTCTCTTTGGCGAAGGCCTATCACGTAATGAGGCTTTTTCAGCAGGTCAAACGGTTTAGTAAGCAGATTGTCAAAAATTATCGCAGACCCTAGCGCTCCAAGAATAACCCCGGAGCCGAATCCTAATACGGAAAAATCTGTATCTCCGTTCAGAAGAAATATGCTCACTCCGGAAATAATCCCGGTCAATAACGCTGCGGGGTAGATTATCGCAAAGGCCAGCGCCTTGCGCGAGTCTTCGGTCTTAAGAACGGAATAATAAAACTTCTGCCACAGCGTGCGGCTATCCGCCGGCTTTACCAACGGAGCCTCCGGGGCCTCGGGCCTGTTTACGTGCTTTTCAATAGCTTCGCGCACCGCCTCCGGGGTAGCGTCAATCGCTTCTGTTGTCTTAGTGTCGGAAAAGGAAATACGGGCGGTTTTTTCCTTGCTGTTATACTGCACATAATTGACAACCCCTTTGACTATCTGGCCTTCTTTTTCGCATCGCTCGACCTCCTGGTCCAATGCCTGCGCTATCTGCCTCTCTTTGTTCCACCCCTCTTGGCGCTTCATCGCCTCAAGAATACGCGGCCGCGCATTGATAATCGCCTGCTCTATCGGGCCCGGTGGATTATCGGGTGGCGAAATAATCATCTGAACCTCGCCTGTCACATATTCAATCCTCCATGCACCGTTTCCTTGGTATGCGATCTGCTTAACAATATCGGAATGCCGATGCTGCAGATCCAGCACCTGCGCCGCGTACGTCTGAAGATGGGCCTCTCTTCTTTGCGCTTCATTTACTTTTAAACCCTCCATATCAATTGCGGCGCCTTCGGCCTTAATGCCTCTTTGCTCAAGCCAGTCTGCCATGGCCTCATGCATAAGAACATCCAGCTGGCCCTGATCATTTCTTTGGGCGTCCTTCAGGCTCTCCCAGTAATTGATTTCAACCAAAATGCGGTTGCCGGAACGAATAACGCGCTGCCCAGAAGAAACAGCATCCATATTTTCCATCTCAACACAGCGTATCTGCGGCAGACGAAATCCGGTCCTATCGGTAAGGGTACGTTGATGCGCCTCATTAATGCCCGGGTCTACCCCTTGTCTCCAAGCTTCCTCGAACCTGATCGGGTCTACAGAACCAACGGCTCCATCAAAACCTGAATCCACCATATCATCTGGCGCAGGAGGAAGATTTAAATTAATAGTTTCTTTTTCGTCGGTAGAGTCACTAAGTTTATCCAAAAGGACATTAAGCTCATCGATTAAATTCCGCGGCAATATATTAAGGGAGATTAAAAGGCCAAAATCGGAGCTCATCAACCCTTGCACAACGTCATTGATACTAAAATTATTTGCCGCAAAAAAATCTTTGAGCCTAAATTGCCTGCTGTCTCCTATGGTCTTGCGCACGGAAGCGGTAAACTGCGAGGTTCCCGTATAGGCGCCGTTACGGTCTACCGTTCGAGTGGTGCTTAGACCTACTTCGTTTCGATAGGCAACACTCAGGCCAAATGCAGGCTTGCTGTAAATAAGCGGCGTCTTGACGCCTGTATTATATTGCCCCTGTAACGTATCCAGCTCGGCCATTGCTTTAGTAAACATGGCGTAGCTATAGCAGGAACCAAAAATGAAGCGTTTTTTGGAAAGGTCTTGGCCGGATTTCCATGATTCAAACAAGGCCGCGGCCAATTCTTTATAACTGATCGCCCGGGCATTGCGCATATCTTCGCTTTTCTCTTTGCCGATCTCCCCGTTTGTGAACCAGAAATGATTCGGACCACCGTGACCATCAAAATAATACAACAGGTCTTCTCTGTGGATACGCTGTAACTGGCGAAGGACCTCTTCTTTCATCTGCACCAATTCGCGCGCGATCTTTGTTTCGTTGCTACTCTGCATCAACCCCTGCGCAAGCCTAATTTCATTAATATCTTTCCCGCCGATGCCGAAAGCCTCAAGTAGCGAACGCACATCTTCTCCTCCAAATCTAAATACACCTGCGCTTGTTGCTTCGTCGTGGGCGATGACTACCACCTGCTTCACAGATGGACCAATGAGGACAAAGTTATTCATGAGGGCATCGCGTTTTGCCATCCACTGGGCTGCCGCAAGCATATTCTCCTGCGTAAAGGCCTTTCTGTGCTGACGCAGAAGCATAATCGTATTTTGATTGACGGCAAACGCTTCTGCCTGTGACATCCCCTTGATAAGCGCGGCAAATTGAGGATCAAGCGCCAGACGAATCGAGGCATTAAGAAAGGCGTAATCGGCATATTCGCTTGTCCCGGTAACTCTTTTCCCCGAACGGTAGAGTTCCCAAATAACAGGACTTCTCTTAACCTCATTATCCGCCACCCCTTCCCAAGAAAGCAGATACGCCGCGTATTTATCTCCGGCGCGGGCTAATGGCAGAAGGCGCTGGATATGCCGAGAAATCACAGAGGCAATCAAATCCTGCTTAGCCTTATACGCCTCCATTGATTCTTTTGTCTCATAAGCCTTTTCCAGCATCCTAAACATGAAGTAATCAGCATAAGGATCCAGGATATTCATAAAGTCGAGTAAACTATCGCCTGTTTTCTCGCTCATCAGCTTATCTAGGCTCTCAAGTGCTGCTGTTTTTAATCCCTCGTCGTTTACGGAAAGGATAAAAGCAACCATATCTCCGGCTTTGTTTGCGGGGTTAGAAATCGCTAGATTTACAAGCTGGCGGATATTCTCTTTTTGCGCTGGCGCAAGTTTGCTGCTTTCCCATGATCGCACAAACCCGGATAAAAAATTAAATGGTATTCCTCCTTGCTCTCCAACAACCCGATATAACTGTTCCATCTGGTCGGCAGAAAGACTGAGCTGCCCATCTATCGCAGCCTGAAGAACAGAAGAAGCCGGAATAACATTCGGCTGCCCCATTAATTCAAACAAAGCACTCAGCGCCTTTGCCTTCAATTTCGCTTTCGGAGAATAGCAAGCTACTCCCAAAAGCCCTTGTCCTACACCAAGTTTATTTTCGACCAGAAAATCATACGCGTTTTTTTCAGCCTCGACGTCAGGCGAAAATTTTACGAGTTCCCAGAGGACATCTCTTACCTGATCCAGTCGTAACCCATCATCGTATTCCTTGTTTGTACGGGAACTAAACACGCGGTATTTTTCGATACATTTATCTACGGCGAATTTAGTAAGCTGACCATCAGATGAAATACGTGATATTTCCTTAAGTTCCTTAAATGACTGGAACGGTACCATTAATTTTTTCCCCGCGAGAACCTGATTTAACAATAATTCAAAACCCCTCAACTTGATCGCCTTTTCCGGATGATTAATCACGATGTCTCTGACCACCTCAGGGTTAGTAAGTTCTTTTTCCTGCTCTGCCAGGATATCCGCAGCAAAACTCATTTGCAGCGGCCCCCTCTTATCAGTCTTGCTGAAAATAAGCGCTGACAAATCTCTGACAACGACTGTGCGGACGTCAGGGTTTTTCTGCGCTCCTTTTTTGAGCGCCTCAATGGTTTTCTGATCTAAAGCTATCCCTTCTTCAGCGACATTAACCAAATCCAAAGCTGCTCGTATATCCCCCTTTGACACTGATTCCGTCAAAACACCTATGGCCTCCTGATAAACCCACCCCGGGGCTCCTTTACTGCGGGCAATATATCCCCAAATCCAGGAAGATCCTTCTTGCTTTTTTAAGTAGGATATCGCCTTGCGCAGCTGTGATTCATTAAGATAAGAGTAGGCGTAGCCTTCAGAAAAAACTATGCTGGTTCTTCCGCTCATAGTCAAATCAATGATAATCTGCGATATTTTTGCCTTCAATTCCGGATTACGTGAAAGATCCATTGTCATAAGTTCACTAACGATGAGCGGGTTGCCGGTTTTGGCCAACCGGATAATATTTACCAAAGCCTCTTTGCGTACCGCCCCATAATCGGATTCGTATAAAGCCCGGATAATATAAAAAGAATATAAATCTCCCTGATTCTCTCTAATCTTCTGGGCGCTTGTGCGGATAAGCTCAATGGCCTGGGCCTGATTCAGTCCCTGATAGACTATGGCGGCAAATCCCGGAATAAGCATAAGCTCCTCGGCCTTGCGGGAGAAATATTCCGACAGGGCAGGT
>CAYGZJ010000066.1:0-6399 GCA_964354335.1 uncultured Planctomycetales bacterium
AACCAAACAACGCCTGATATGGATGAAGACTGGCACGAGGACGCTTGTCGCCGCCATGCCCTATACGGTGTTTGATATTGCTGGAAGCCCTGGAGCTGGCACGCTGGCCATCGGCAATACGGCCAACGGGGTGGTTCCAACAGATGCAACCGCTGGCTATCCATCCATCGGGACGTTCAGCAGCAATACGGGTTATTTGACCAAGGTGGAGTTCGGCAGTTCCGTCGCGTGTTGCTTCGATCTAGCAGACAGGCTGTTCGCTGCCGGGGCATATGCTTACAATGCGGACACGACACTTGCTTCGCAGCCATCGTTCTCAGGGCGCATCCCAAGCGGATTATACAGTGGACTTCAACTTTGGGTAGAAGCGGTTACAGCATTCACCGGAGTTTTAAATGTAACCATTGATTATTTGGATCAGGACGGTAACGCAGGTGTTACGCCCACGACTGCCACACTAGCCATGCCCGTTGGGCGAATGTATCAGATCCCTCTGGCGCTTGAGAAGATGGCAAAGAAATTCCAGGCTGAGTTTCATTACAGCTCTGAGGTAAAAGAAATATCCGGATTCAATAACACGCTTCGTCTTAAGTTTGCTGACGAGGCCAAGGATTTTGACCGTGTAGTGGTCAATGCTGATTATCCCTACGCGCAGACTGAGCTTTTAAAAAGAAAGATCCCTGAATATATCTATTCCTGTAGCGTATACCTGATCTATCTGGGACTGAAGAAAAAAGTAAGCGGCCTTGCCCACCACAATCTGTTTTTCGCCCAAGACCTGCATAAAAATCTGCGTCAGATCTTTAAAGAAAAAGTCATGCCGGACGATCCGTCTTTTTACGTGCATGTCCCCACGGCCACCGATCCCTCGCTTGCGCCTGCGGGAAAAGACCTGGTCTATCTGCTTGTCCCGGTGCCGAACCTCCAGAAGCCGGTTGAGGATACCCCGCGCTGGGAGGAGAAATTAAGAAAGATGGTTTTTGATAGGATAAAAAATACAGTCGGAGTAGACCTTGAGGAAGAAATCGAGGTGGAGCATAAATTCTATCCGCATGATTTCATCGGCCGCTACAACATTAAATACGCGGCGACCTTCGGCCTGGCGCACAATCTGACCCAGAGCGCGTTTTTTAGGCCAGCGAACTTCGATAATAAATTAAAAGGGGTTTATTTTACGGGAGCCAGCGTACAGCCGGGAGGAGGGTTGCCGGTGGTCATTGCCAGCTCGCGGATTGTGGCGGATTTGATAAACAGAAATATCTGATTTGACCCTTACAATTTTTTGAGATAATTGATGACATTCCGGGTGATGGTGTCCGGGGTGGATGCGCCGGCGCTAACACCTACGGTCTTTGCGCCTTTAAACCATTCCTTCCTGATGTTCTCTTTTGATTCCACCCAGTAGCTTCGTTTATTCAGCGCCTTGGAGATTTCATAGAGCCGCTTGGTATTGGCGCTTCTTTTGGAGCCGATGATGATCATTACATCGTTTTCAAGGGGAAGGCGTTTTGTCTCTTCCTGGCGTAATGTCGTGGGCTTACAGATGGTGTTGAAGAATTTCAGCTGCTGCAGGCGCGGCCGCAGGGCATCGATGATCCGGGCCACTTTTTCAATATTCTGCGTGGATTGTACCACGATGCAGGCCTTTTTTATTTTTTTCCCCGGGATATTCCTGATATCTTCGATGACGATCGCCTTCTGTTTTAACTGTCCGACGATTCCGCGCACCTCGTCATGGTCCTTATCCCCGATGACAATTATTCGGTAGCCGTTATCTTCCATGCCTTTGGCGATCTTATGGATCTCCTTGACCATCGGGCAGGTGGCGTCAATGATACGGTAGCCTTTTTCCAGCGCCTTCTCCAACAGGGAGCGAGGGATGCCGTGGGCGCGGATCAAGAGAGTTTTTCCTTTGCCATTGGATAGCAGTTTGATCTTTTTGATTCCCGCGGCTTCGACCTGCCTGACCACTGCCTCGTTGTGCACAATGTCGCCAAGCATGTAAATATCCTGTTTGCTGCCGGCGGAGCATAGGGCGGTGTCAATTGCCCGCTTTACCCCGAAACAGAACCCGGCTGATTTTGCCAGATGTATTTTCATCGGTATTCGCCTTTGCAAAGAATCTTAGTCAGCCGCCAGATTTTTCTCATACTGTTCACACAGGCGCGCCTGGAGAAGACATCGTAATCGTTATCTTCGATATCGTCAAGGATCCCGGAGTAGATATCATTCATCGCCAGGATCACCAATCGGCTTTGCCTGTCGGAAATCATCGCGATCCCGGCTTTTGAGGAGCTGTAGAAATCCCGCGCCCGCAGGGTCTGAAATTCCAGCAGTTGCTTAAGATTCTCGGTGATTTTTCCGGAGGCAATATCAGACTCGCTGACCCCGTATTTTTCCATATCTTCCAAGGGAATATAGATCCTGCCGCGTTGATAATCTTCTTTGACATCGCGCAGGATATTGGTCAGCTGCATGGCTATACCTAAGCTTTCCGCGTGCTTTCTGGCCTCGGGGTCGCTGTATCCGAAAATCTTAATCATGATCAGGCCGACTACACCGGCGACTTTATAGCAGTACTCATATAGTTCGGCAAAGTTGCGGTAGCGGGTTTTCTCCAGGTCCATGCGCATGCCGCTTAGCAGCTCGTCAAAATAGCGCCTGGGGATCTGGTAGGAGATGACTGTTTCTTTGAAAGCTATCAGGACGTTGTCGCTTAGCTCGCTGTTATCGTAGGCGGAGGCGATTTCTTTCTCGATATGGTTGAGGCTTTGGGCCGTTGATTCTCCGCGCGGGATGTCGACGGCATCATCGCTTATTCTGCAGAGGGCATATACCGAATAGGCGGCGTTGCGCTTAGGCTTAGGCAGAAGGCGCGAGGCAAAATAAAAGGTTTTGGCGAATTTTCTGGTGATCTGTGCGGAGATTTTATATCCGGTGCGCAGGGCTGGTTCCATGTCTTTATTCTACCCGCAATAATGCCTAAGGCAACTAAAATTTGTTTGAAAGCGCAGTCTAACTGGGATACAATAATATCTAATGTCTGCCTATCTTAAGCTTCTATTGCTATCCGGCTGTGTGCCGTTTCTGCTTTCCTTTTGGCCGCCGCAACGTATCTGGCGCTATCCCCGCGCGCTTGTCTGTACCTTATCACTGATAATCTTTATTTTCGGTTCATGGGATATTTTTGCCACCTGGCGCGGGCATTGGTCATTTGCTCCCGCAGGCGTTTTTGCGACGCGCATTATCAATCTGCCGCTTGAAGAAGTACTTTTCTTCGCGGTCATCCCGTTTTGCTGTATCTTTACCTGGGAAGTTATAAATTACCTTAAGCAGAAATTAAAATGAGAGAGTACACTATTCTTGCCATTGTTTCAATCCTTGCCGCTATACTGATTGACGGGATAACTAAGGTAAAAGTCTTACAGAGAAAAGAGTTTTACCTTTTTCTGGCAATAATTTTAGGTTTTAAACTGCTGGTGAATGGTTTCTTAACCGTAAAAGAGATCGTTATCTATAATCCTTCATTTTTCCTTGGATTTCGCATCGGAAGTATCCCGCTTGAAGATTTCGGTTTTGGTTTTAGCATGGTCGCATTGACGATAATCTTCTGGGAATATTTTAAGAAAGCTTATTATGGCAAAAAGGACAAAGTTTAACGAACTTAAAAATATCTACACCATCCTGCACAGCCCTAAAGGCTGCCTCTGGGATAAGAAGCAGACCCATAAGTCGCTCCTGCCGTATCTTAAAGAGGAAACGCAGGAATTTATTGACGCGGTAAAAAGCGGCAACAGGCATCATATGCAGGAAGAGCTGGGGGATATACTTTTGCAGGTGATGTTTCATGCCCAGATCGCAAGCAAAGAGGGGTCTTTTACCATAGAAGACGTTATCGACGGGCTTATCCGCAAGATCAAGCGCCGCCATCCGCATGTTTTTGGATCGGTCAAAGTCTCATCGGCAAAAGAGGTCATCCGCCACTGGCACCGCATCAAGCGCCTTGAGAAAAAGGGATTGATAAAAAAATAGAGCAGGAGCATCTTATGAAAAAAATCGGCATCACAGTATTAATAGTATTGACGCTGGCCAACCTTGTGGGCCTGGTTTATCTTGCCCAGAAGCAGAGCGAGACTCAAGGGCAGATTCAGGAGTCGGTGATCAAAGATATTGAAGAGCGAAAGCAGATCGAGCAGACCGTCACCCATGAGCTGGAAGACAAAAAGCAGGCGCGCGAATTCATTTTGCGCCGGGACTATGAGCGGCAGCTGGAGGATTTTGACCAGCAGCTGGGCGATTACAAGGGCCAGTTCGATGAGTTCCTGAAAAAAAGCCAAGATGACCTTAAGGCGCTCATCGAGGCAAATAAACTGGTCGATGAAAATACCAAAAAGATGGAAACTCAGTTCGGTCAAAGAGTTCAGGAGCAGCAGACAAAGCTGGAGGAGCTGGTTAAGCTCGGACAGGAGCACGCCGGGCAATTGGAAAAACTAAATAATGCGCTTATCGCAGGCAATAAAGAGCTGCAGGCGCTTTTTGAGAAAAAACTCGACGAGCAGCAGAAGCAGCTGCTAGATCTTAAGGAAGAACTCAGGCTTTATAAAGAGCGGCTCGAGGTTTTAGAAGCCCCCAAACAATAGGGGACGCTTCCGGTCTATTTAACTTATTGATTTGTAGGGACTTATGATACCAAATTCAAATTTAGAAAAAATGGGGTCAGAAAAAATGGGGTCAGACTCCTTTCTTTGGGGTCTGACCCCATTTTTCTAGTGAGGTTAACGATGAAAAAGACATGTGCTTTCGCGTTTTTCTTGGTCATTCTCTGCGCAGCCGGCTGCAAGCAAAGCTGTGAGATAGAAAAGAATGCTTCCACCGCAGTCAAAAGTAACGCGTTCACAGTCAGCGCAGGAGAAGAATTTGTAATCCCGCTTTACGCCAATCCTTCCACCGGTTACTCATGGGAGCTGGCTGTTCCATTAGACAAAAACTTGCTTCAGCTAGTTAGCTCGGAGCATTCCGGAGGCAATCCCACCCTTGTCGGCGCAGGCTGCACCCAGGAGTGGAAATTTAAAGCGCTTACGCCGGGCAAGGCCGCGATCAGGCTCAAATATCACCGGCCCTGGGAGAAATCAGTCCCGCCGGCAAAAAAACAATCTTTTGAGATAACTATTAGGTAGTAAAACAAAAGGAGGGGCTATGCAAAAGATAACAAGCGCAGCAATGGCAATCCTGGCAGCAGTTATCTTCGTATCGTTTTTCCTGCCCTGGGCGCATGTCCAATCGCAGGAAGTGGGTATGTTCTCAAAAATACTTACCGGTAAAACCCAGGCAGAAATCGCCAGCATCAGCGGGTTCGGCATACCGGTCATGGCCAACAGTAAAGACTCGCGCCTTGCGGTCAGCGTGATAAAGATATTTAACCCCGACGTAAAAGACGCGGATAAGAAAGCCTATCTGGTATGGTTCATGCCGCTTTTCGCGATTGCCGCGGCGGTAGTATTCTTTTTATTTAACAAGAATAAATGGGTGGGCATGGCCGTGGGTGATATCTGCCTGCTGATATTCCTGGTGGGTGTATTCAAAATATCAACTACTGATATGGATAAGCTGGTTTTAAACATTAAGATCGGCACCGGCCTGTGGCTTACGCTTATCGGTTATCTATTGATGAGTTTTGTAGGCACCATCAATTTCGTTCTGCTCCAGATTAAAAAGAAATAAGGGGCAAATTTGAAAACCGGGGTCAGACCCCTTTTTTGGGGTCTGACCCCGGTTTTCTCCTTTAGAAGGCCAGAAGCGTCCCCAATCTTAGGAAAATGGCTTGCAGCTCCCCGCAATATTGTTTATAATAAATCTGCCACTCCTATAGCAACATAATCATGTAAAACAGAAAACAGGGGATGGTTCGCGGCTTCGCTACCCATTATTTTACAATAAGTTAAAAAACGATATCAGGCAAAATCAATAAGGAATAAAACCATTCAATTTTTAGGTTGAGTATTTCTAACCTATGTGATATAAAGAGCTAGAGAAGCAGGAACCGTATCCTACGGAAAGAAATTGAAAAGACTATGAAGAGCCTTAAGATGTTACAGAGAAGCTTCCGCTTTAAAGTCACCCTGATTTTTATCCTCTCCATGCTTTTTGTAGGAGCATTGAGTAATTTTCTTGTCTATAGATTCGCCCTCAACTCGCAATTTAGCGAATTAAGAAACAAGCTGATGATGGTCGCCCAGACAGCGACCATGATGGTTGACGCGGATACGCTTATGCAAGTCCCCTTAAACCGTGAAGGCGTAAATTCATCTCAGTATAAAATTATTTTTGAGCAGTTAAAGAAGGTCAAGATAGCCAATCCCACTATCAAATATATTTATACGATGGCCAAGACAAAGACGG
>CAYGZJ010000067.1:0-6334 GCA_964354335.1 uncultured Planctomycetales bacterium
TATTGTTGCAAGGAAATTCGGCAATATCTATCATGATGATATAAATGAGATCGTAAATAATTTATTTAAGTTTAGGGATTGGGTTGATTCCCGGGAAATCACCTGCCGGGATTGTAATAAGGCGATTGACTTTGATGGCGAAGCTACCTAACAAAACTATGCGAAAAAATGAGTTTGTCTTTGACCCGGCTATGATTGCCGAGCATTTAAGGCGCGTCTTTATACAGAATCAGGAGCCATTTCCTCTGCGGCTTACCTTGGGGCTTACCCGCAAGTGTAATCTATCCTGTATTTTTTGCTGGAGGTCGGTGGCTATTGAAAAAGATTGGAAGGAGATTCAGGATGAGGATTTGTTGCGCTTGATTGATCAGGCAGCCAAGCTTGGGGTCAAAATAGTACATATCCAGGGTGAGGGAGAGCCGTTTTTCCGGGGTGAGCTTTGTCTGAAGCTTATGGAAAAAGCAAAGAGTCGCGGCCTAGCCGGATGTATTACCACTAACGCTACGCTGATCAATGAGGCTATGGCTGAGAGAATCGTCAATTGCGGTTGGGATGAGATCAATGTCAGTATCTATGCGCCCGAGTATGGCCTGCACGATAATTTCCGCGGAATGAAGGGAGTTTTTGAGAAAGCCGTAGCAACAGTAGGGCTGATTGAGCGCTTGAAACGGGAGTATATGGTTGATAAGCCGGAGCTTAGGGTTTTATATGTAGTCAACGCTCTTAATTATAAATTGATCCCGCAGATGTTGGGGCTTCTAAAGAAACTTAACCTGACGCGGATCACATTTTTCCCCTTGACCGTCTATTCGGATGCCGCCAAGAATATTGCCTTAAGCCAGGAGGATAGGCAGGCGCTCGATGAAATAGCGCGCAGCGTTGAATCCGCTGCCGAGTATGCGGACATAAAGCACAACTTAGGATCGTTTAGGCTGCAATCCGCGCAGTTGCCCAAAGCTAATACGGCAGCTCCCGGGATCAGGTGTTTTTTGCCCTGGTATAACATTTCCATCAGCGCAGAAGGCTTCGCTGATTGTTGCGATATGACGCTGGACAGGGAAATTAAATATCCGGATGTAAGCCTTGAAGAGATATGGAATTCTTCTTACTATAAAAGATTCAGGTCCGGTTTTAGTTCCGGAGAGACATTCGAAAAATGCGCGCACTGTTGCATGGAGCAGGATAACGAAAACATCAGAAGGAGTCTAGCCGGTATCTAAAAACCGGTTTTTAATTTAAATGGAACAAAAAGATTTCTATTACTATTTATCCTGGATCTTAAATAGGCCTCTGACCGGTCCGCGGCGGCTGCAGATCGACCTTACGCACCGCTGCAATTTAGATTGCAAGATGTGTTCGGTGCAGCAGTACGCATCAACTCCAAACGATGAGCTGAAAAAGGAAGAGATTTTTACTTTGATAACCCAGGCAAAAAAGATGGGGGTTGGCGAAGTTATTTTTACCGGAGGAGAACCATTTTTATATAAGGATATTTTTGATGTCTGTTCTTTTTGCCAGCAGCAGCGTTTGGTCTCAGTGGTTGTGACCAACGGTACCCTGATCAAAGATGTGGAATTTGCGCGCAGGATCGTTGATTCAGAAGTAAGCTGTGTTTCGATTTCCATTGATGGGCTTAAGGATGCGCATGATTTCTTCAGGGGGGCCGGTAATTTTGAGAAAACAGTGCAGGGATTGAAATACTTAGTTCAGGCAAAAGCAGATCTGGGGAAAGGCCCTTCAATAAACGTTGGTTGTATTGTCAGCGATAAGAATGTTTTGGAGCTTGAGCCTCTGGCCAGCTACCTGGAATCATTGGGAGCGGAGTTTATGTATTTGCTTCCACTTATGCCTGACAATACCGCATACAACAAGCAGGGATCTGGTTCTACTAAGATGCAAGAGGACTATTTACGCACTCTGGAACGGGTGCTTCTGGATTTAAGAAAAGAGTATGCCCCGGACAGGAAGAAGATGAACCTTAAGGAAGGTGTCCCGCTTGAGTTGCTGCTTAAGTATTACCGACAGGGGATCCGGGAAAAGGACTGGATCTGTTATGCCGCTTTCGATAATGTTTTTATTACGCTTTGCAACCCGGAAAGAAAAAGCTATTTGCAGCCGTATGTGAGGTTTTGTATGGAGTTTGGGGGTAATGTAAGAGAGAGGAGCCTGCGGGATATTTGGTATTCCTGGCGCTCCGGTAGCCTGCGCAGGAAGTTAAAAAAATGCAAGGCTCCCTGCCTGCAAAGCTGTTTTTACGGTGTGATGCCGAACAGGGCACAGCGCTGTCTTAATCTGGCTTTGCGCCACCTTTAACTTAATGACGATGAAGATCACCCTTGTCCAGTGTCCCTGTTTTACGATTCGCAATCCTCCTTTGGGGCTTGCGCATTTGAGCGGAGTGCTGCGTGCGGCAGGTCATGAGGTGGGCGTATATGATTTTAATATAGATCTCTATTCGAAATATTCGCATTGTTGGCATGATGAGTATGAACAGCGCTGGCGGGAATCTGGTTTTTTCATGGATAAGGCCGAGCTTGTTTCCTGGGTGGAGCTCTTCGCGGACAAGATACTGGCGACTGACCCGGACGTGATCGGGTTTTCCGTTCATACCACATCTGTCTATATGAGCAGGCTGGTTGCCCGCAGGATCAAGGAGAAAAACTCGGCTAAGCCGATTGTTTTTGGTGGCCCGGAATGCCTGCGCGAGAAGCCGGAATTCCTCCTGGGCGACCGTAGCGTAGATTATATCGTGCAGGGTGAAGGAGAGCAGACATTGCTTGAGCTTCTTGCCGCGCTTCAGAATAAAAGTGCGCTTGATTCCTGTAACGGCCTTATCTTTATGCAAGACGGAGCTCTCATCAAAAATGCCCCGCGCCAGCCCGTAGACATAAACAGCTTGCCCCTGCCTGATTTCTCGCTTTTTGAGCGCCAGCGCTACCTGTATCCTGATGTATTACCCCTGATTACCAGCAGAGGTTGCGTACGCAGATGTAAATTCTGCCTTGATACCTGGTACCAGCACAAACACAGCGCGATGACGCCTGAGCGGATCGTTGCGTTGATCGAGAAAATGGTCAAAGACTATGCCGTTAAATCGTTTGTTTTTAACGATTCTTTGCTGAATGGAAACTTGAAGAATCTTGAAACAATGTGTGATCTGATGATCTCAAGGAAAATCGAGGTAGGCTGGCACTGCAATCTTATCGTCCGTCCGATGAGCGAAACCATGCTTGATAAAATACGCGCAGCCGGTTGCGGGAGTGTCACGCTTGGAATTGAGAGCGGATCCCAGCATGTGCTTGATCTGATGCAAAAGAATTTTCAGATCGATGAAGCGAGTTTATTAGTTAAGGCTTTGATTTCCCGCGGTATTGACGTTGCCGCTAACTGGATAGTTGGTTATCCCGGTGAAGAGCGCAAGGATCTGGTGAAAACAGCCAGATTTGTTTTAAACCACAGGGAACAGTTTTCCTTGTTTACTGTTTCGATGCTGGCAATTAATTCTCCGTCTCCCTTATCCAGGGAGGCAGAAAAACTACAGATAAAGATGGATAATAACTCTACTTCCGTTGAATGGGTGCTTGGGGCTAATACCCCGGCCGAGCGAGAGCATCGCTATAAAGTTTTCAACAGGTTAGTCGAAAACAGCGCATTTTTATTCGAAGAAAACAATCGTAAGGGGCTCAACGCAACATTAATGAGAAGACTGCATTATTACTTTGAGCGCAAGAAACTCCTGCGTAAATTTATTAAAGAGCTTTACTCATGAAAATCACCCTTGTTCAATGTCCCTGTTTTGCCATCCGCAATCCGCCGTTAGGGTTGGCATATTTAGCAGCAGCCATGCGTAATGCAGGTCATGAGTTAGCCATTTTAGATTTCAACATAGATCTGTATCCGAAGTATCCCGAATTCTGGAAAGATGAATTCGGCAGGCGCTGGCTTGCCAGCGACTTTTTCATGGATAAGGCCGAGCTTGTTTCCTGGGTGGAGCTCTTCGCGGACAAGATACTGGCGACTGACCCGGACGTGATCGGGTTTTCCGTTCATACCACATCTGTCTATATGAGCAGGCTGGTTGCCCGCAGGATCAAGGAGAAAAACTCGGCTAAGCCGATTGTTTTTGGTGGCCCGGAATGCCTGCGCGAGAAGCCGGAATTCCTCCTGGGCGACCGTAGCGTAGATTATATCGTGCAGGGTGAAGGAGAGCAGACATTGCTTGAGCTTCTTGCCGCGCTTCAGAATAAAAGTGCGCTTGATTCCTGTAACGGCCTTATCTTTATGCAAGACGGAGCTCTCATCAAAAATGCCCCGCGCCAGCCCGTAGACATAAACAGCTTGCCCCTGCCTGATTTCTCGCTTTTTGAGCGCCAGCGCTACCTGTATTCTGATGTATTTGCGATGGTCACCAGCAAGGGGTGTATTAGAAAATGCAGTTTTTGTGTTGATCCCTGGTATTTGGGTAAATATCGTTCACGGAATCCGGAGATTGTTATCAAGGAGATAGAGTATCTTATCGAACATTACCAGGTAAATGCAGTTATGTTCCATGATTCGTTAATAAACGCTAACTTGCAGATATTGGAGGCAATTTGCGATCTTATTCTCGAGCGAAAAATTAAGATTGAGTGGCATGCTAACGCGATTATACGTCCGATGAGTAACAGGCTATTGAGAAAGATGCGCAGTTGTGGATGCAGAAGCCTTACCTATGGCATTGAAAGCGGCTCTCAGAAGGTGGTGAATTTAATGCGTAAGGGGTTTAAGCTCAAAGACGCCTCTGGCCTTATCCGCAGGACCGCCCAGGCAGGTATTACTGTTGTTGTAAACTGGATCGTTGGTTATCCCGGAGAAGAGCATAAAGATCTTATTGAATCAGCCCGTTTTTATTTAAAACACCGGCGTTATATTTTTGGTACCGGCTCAATTTGTGTTATGGCAATCGATTTTCCTTCACCCATTTCTCAGGAAATAGACAAGATCGGTATAATAATGGATCATCCGCCTTTTCATTGGAGGTATTCAGACAATACTTTCCAGGAACGGTTACATAGATTTGATAGTTTCTCGGGTTTTG
Source organism: uncultured Planctomycetales bacterium (assembly GCA_964354335.1). Classification (GTDB taxonomy): domain Bacteria; phylum Omnitrophota; class Gorgyraeia; order Gygaellales; family Profunditerraquicolaceae; genus JAPLLR01. The sequence continues at coordinate 5,078 of CAYGZJ010000067.1, forward strand.
TACGCAAAGTCGGTGAGCTTTATGAAACCGATAACCGCGAATGTTCACTATATAGGAAGTTTATAGTTTATCTAAAGGGGCAACAAATTTTAAGCAGTTTTATTGAAGATCTGAATAACAGACGCTGACTTTTATGAATCAGGAATTGCTGAGGACAGGGCTTTTTAACATTTCATATTTACTGGATTCTCCGCTGGTCAGGCCAAAGATCCTGCAGGTCAGCCTAACTAACCGTTGTAATCTGCGCTGTCAGATGTGCTCGGTCGATAAGTACCGATCGGATTCAAAAGAAGAGATGACTTGCGAGGAGTTAACCAAGATCCTTCAGTCCGCGCACAAGGCCTTCGGGATCACCCATTTAGTATTGACGGGAGGTGAGCCTCTCTTGATAGCTGAGAAAGTGAAGAAAATCTCGGAGTATGCCAGATCTAAAGAAATGTCGGTTGTTTTAACCACTAATGGTTATTTGCTGGAAGAGCACGCGGATGAGCTGGTTAAATCCGGGGTAACACATTTTCACGTTTCCCTCGATGGCCTGGAAAACACGCATAATGCCATAAGGAGCAACCGGGATTCGTTCAAAAAAGCGGTTGAGGGTATTAAGAAGCTGCTTGAGTTGCGTAAGAATTACGGGGGTTCATTTACTGTAGTTGCCGCCACGCTAGTGCTTAAAGATAATATACCGGAATTGCTCGAGCTTTATAGTTTTCTCGACGAGCTGGGAGTCGATGTCTTTGATCTTTTGCCGTATATCCCGGATAATACCGATTTTTCCGTGTCCGAAACCACCTCGCTTTGGCCGCAGGATCCGGACCTGGAGAGATTCTTGAATATTTACCAGCAGATGGTCATGATGAAGACTAAGCATATTACTTTAAGCAAGTATTTTGATGTCAGCCTTATTATGAGTTACTATAGAAAAGAGATGGCGACAGCCGACTGGAAGTGTTTTGCCGGATTCCTTAATTTCTTTATTACATTATCTGACCCGAAAAAGTCCGGAAGGTTCGAGCCTTGTTTATTTTTGTGTAAAACGCACATACCCCTTCGCGATTTCGATTATGATCTGGAGCGCATTTGGTATTCGCAGGAGGCGCAAGAGGCACGTGCCGCAATCAGGAATTGCAATGCGTATTGCTATCAGCGTTGTTTTTCCCTGCCGTCACTTAAAAAACTTATAGACGCCAAGGAATAGTAGTATTGATATGAAGGAAAAAGATTTTCCGTTTCATCAAAAGATTTTCTTAGTGCTCTTTG
>CAYGZJ010000068.1:0-6275 GCA_964354335.1 uncultured Planctomycetales bacterium
AAGAAGGTCGATAAAATGCAGAAAGTCGAAGGATGATCGGCTATTATTTTATTACCGACGCGAGTTTAAGCCGCAAAGGCAATATCAGCGATGTCCGGGAGGCGCTGAAGGCCAAGGTAAAATTTGTTCAATATCGAAACAAAAAGGCAACCGCCGGGGAGTTGCCACAACCGGAGCGAATTTAGCCTTTGGCGAATTTGGGCTAAAGTCGCTTGAAAACGGCTGGATCAAAAATACACAGATTGAAGCAGTGCGCGTTATCCTGGCGCGTCAGCTACATAAAGGCGGGAAGCTCTGGATCAGAATCTTTACGGATAAGTCCATAACCAAAAAACCGGCTGAAGTGCGTATGGGAAAAGGCAAGGGTGATCTTGACCATTGGGTCGCGGTTATTAAGCGTGGACGCATCCTTTTTGAGTTAGGCGGAATCCCTGAGGAGTACGCAAAGGGATGTTTCCGGCTTGCGGCTTATAAGCTGCCCCTGAGAACAAAGTTTATCACACGCAGCCATAAATAAACCTATGAAAAAACAACAATTACGCGGTCTGACAAAAGAAGAGCTGATGCAGAAAGAGAAATCCCTAAAGGATGAGCTTTTTAAGCTCAACCAGCAGCGCTATGAAGGCAGGGTGGAGAAGCCGCATATGTTTTCGCTGGTCAAGCGGGATATCGCAAGGATCAAGACCCTCTTAAACGAGAAGAAAGAGACAAAATAAAATGGGCAAAAGAAAAACTTTTACGGCAGAAGTAGTCAGCAATAAGATGCAAAAGACAGTAGTTGTCAAGACCATGCATCTGACTAAGCACTCTAAATATTCCCGTACGATGAAGCAGTACAGTAAATTTAAGGCGCATAATGAAAATGCTGAGGTCAAGATCGGCGATACGGTACGGATAGAAGAAACCAAGCCGATCTCCAAGGATAAGCATTTTCGCGTTGTGGCAATCGTCAAGAAAGTCGCGATTCCTCACGTAGAGTTGAAAGAGGAGACGATATGATTCAGTTAAGGAGTATCTTGGATGTAGCGGATAATACCGGCGCAAAGAGAGCGTCCTTTATCGGTGTGACCGGTAAAAAGGGCAAGCTTTGGGCACAACTAGGAGACGTTGTTACCGTCAACGTCAAGGAGTCTTCTCCGGATGCGGTGGTGAAAAAAGGCGAAGTTGCCAAGGCAGTCATTGTAAGGACGAAGAACGCGATCCGCCGTGCGGATGGTTCGATCTTGAGATTCGACCGCAACGCTATTGTTTTCATAGATACCGCGCTTAATCCCAAAGGTACGCGTGTCTTTGGCCCTGTAGCAAGAGAATTAAGGGAAATGAATTTTACCAAGATAATCTCATTAGCACCGGAAGTAATCTAGAAGGAATACCTATAATGTTTAAGATCAGGAAGGGCGATATCGTTCAGGCAATCAAAGGCAAAGACAGAGGTAAAAAGGGCAAGGTCATTGAAGTCCTTTCTACCAAGGGCCGCGCGTTGGTAGAGGGAATCAATATGGTGAAGAAGCATAAACGGCAGACGCGGCAGGACCAGAAGGGCGGAATAGTATCCGTTGAACTGCCTTTGCAGATCTCAAATCTGATGGTTGTCTGCAAACATTGCAGCCGTCCAAGCCGTATAGGTTTTCAGGTCGCCAAAGACGGAACCAAGTCACGCGTCTGCAAGGCATGTAAAGAGGTGCTCTAAGATGATACCCAGATTACTTGAAAAATACAGAAATGAAATTACTCCTCAGCTGATGCAGTCGCTGAAGCTGAAGAATAAATACGCGGTCCCGCGCCTGGATAAGATCGTGGTGAATATGGGCGTAGGTGAGGCGCTACAGGATATTAAGATCATGGAGAAATCGATGGCGGAGCTGGCCACTATTACCGGACAAAAGCCGGTGATGAGGCGCGCCAAGAAGGCGATCTCAAATTTCAAGGTCAGGCAGGGCGGCCCGGTCGGCTGCAAGGTAACCTTGCGGCGCGCCATGATGTACGAGTTTATGGACAGGCTCATTAACGTGGCCCTTCCGCGTATCCGCGATTTCAGAGGCGTGCCGGAGACATCTTTTGATAAGGGCGGAAATTATACTTTGGGATTGACTGAGCAGGGTATTTTTCCGGAGATTGATTATGATAAACTTACCCGTACACAGGGTATGGATATAACCTTTGTGATTAAGAACGCAAAGACAGCCGGATACTCAAGAGAGCTGCTTAAGTCATTCGGTATGCCTTTTAAGGTCAAGGAATAATCATATGGCAAAAAATTCACAAATAGCACGCTGGAAGAGAAAGCCGAAGTTTTCAAGCCGTAAATACAACCGCTGTCAGATCTGCGGCAGATCAGGCGGATATCTTAGCAGGTTTCAACTTTGCCGCCTGTGTTTTCGTGAGCTGGCTTGGCAGGGCATGATCCCGGGTGTGAAAAAAGCAAGCTGGTAAAAAAAGGTTTTCAAAAGGAGACTTAATACATGTCAAGAAGCGATTTAATCGCAGATACATTCACTATGGTGCGTAACGCCATGATGGCCAAGAAGCAGACAGTAGATGTGCCTGCCTCCAATATTATAAAATCGATATTAGACATTCTCAAGAAGGAAAGCTATATCGAGAATTTCAAGGTCATCGAGGATAACAAGCAGGGTATCGCGCGCATATACTTAAAATATGTCGCCAGCAAGCCCGCGATCAGGAATATTTCGAGAGTTTCAAGGCCGGGATTGCGTACTTACAAAAAACTCGTGAAGATGCCTACGGTTTTACGCGGTAAAGGCATCGCCATTGTTTCTACCTCTAAGGGCGTGATTACGGATAAGCAGGCTCGGGAGTTAGGGGTCGGCGGAGAAATCATCGGGTATGTTTGGTAAATGAGGATATTCGCATAATCGTAGAAAGAGGACTTGTAAATGTCAAGAATCGGCAAGAAACCATTAACTATTCCAAGCGGTGTTAAGATAGAGGCAAAAGACGGGCAGGTACTTGTGGAAGGGCCTAAAGGCAAGTTAAGCCGGTCTTTGTCCGATCGCATCACTATTGAGATCAAGGACACACAGCTTTTCGTAAAGCGCGTTGCCGATACCAAGATCGATAAGTCTTTGCATGGTCTCTACCGCGCATTGATCAATAATATGATCAAGGGAGTGACAGAAGGTTATGTTAAGGAGTTAGAGATAATCGGCGTAGGGTTTAGGGCCGCGATGCAGGGAAATACGCTGAATCTGCAACTGGGTTATTCGCATCCTGTAAATTTTCCCGCTCCGGAAGGAATAAAAATCGAAACGCCAAAGGTAACACAGGTCGTGATCAGAGGGATTGATAAAGAGAAAGTGGGAGAAGTAGCTTCTGAGATCCGCGCGGTATGCCCTCCTGAACCTTATAAAGGAAAGGGTATCCGTTATTCGGGCGAATACGTGAAGAAGAAAGTCGGAAAAGCCCAGGCTACGTCAAAATAATATGAATAAAAAAGAGCTATCCAGAAATAAAAGGCATAACAGAATAAAAATGCGTATGTGCGGCACAAAGGAAAAGCCGCGCTTAGTCGTAAAACGCAGTCTGAACAATTTTTCTGCGCAGCTAGTCGATGATACTGAACATATAACTATGTTTTCTCTTTCGACCCTGCACAAAGATATAAAGCAGAAATTTAAAACAGCGGGTAACGTCAAAGCGGCGGAATACTTTGGCCAGGTTTTTGCCCAGAAGGCAAAAGAAAAAGGGGTAAACACTATTATCTTTGACCGCGCCGGGTACTTATATCACGGACGCGTCAAAACTTTCGCCGATGCACTAAGAAAGGGAGGACTAAAGTTTTAATATGCGTGAACTAAGGATAGATCAACAGCAGGAATTAATCGAGAAAATTATTACTATAAATCGCGTTACTAAGGTTACTAAGGGCGGGAAAAAGATGCATTTTAGCGCCTTGGTTGTCGTCGGCGACACAAAGGGCCGTGTCGGTTTTGCCCTGGATAAAGCAAATGAAGTCGCTGATGCCATACGCAAATCACTGACCAAGGCCAAGAAGAGCCTTTTCCGGGTGCCCCTTGAAGGAGCAAGTATTCCGCATGAGATCATCGGTAAGTACGGAGCGGCGAAGGTTATGCTTAAGCCCGCTTCGGAAGGAACCGGGGTCATCGCTTCCGGCCCGGTGCGCGCGATATGCGAGGCCGCAGGCATAAAAGACATTTTAACCAAAAGCCTTAAATCCAATAATCCTATTAATGTCATCAAGGCAACTGTTGACGGTTTAAGAAACCTTAAGGTATAAAAGTTGCATCCGGGTGAGGCAAAATAATGGAAAAGAAAACTGCTAAAACTACGAATAAGAAGGCAGCTGAGAAACCGAAGGCTGAAGCGACTGCGCCAAAGACAAAGGCAGTGCTTGTGAGAAAGAAGAAGGCACAGGCGCGGCCGGTTCCTGCGTTCGGCCTGCATATGCTTAAGGCCCCAAGCGGAGCGCATAAGAAGAAGAAATATCTTGGCCGGGGCCCTAGTTCCGGGCATGGTAAGACCTCTACCCGCGGAAGCAAGGGCCAGACCTCGCGCGCAGGAAGGCATTTTTATTTAGGATTTGAAGGCGGACAGTCTCCTCTGATCCGCAGGATGCCCAAGCGCGGCTTCGTCAGTAATTTTAAGAAAATTTATCAGATCGTGAATTTACGAGACCTGACCCGCATTAAAGAAACAGCGATCACCCTGGACGTTCTTAAAGAAAAAGGCTTGATAAAAAACACGGCAAAGCTTGTGAAGGTTTTAGGCGAAGGCGAAGTCAAAACGCCTATCACGGTGCAGGCGCATGCCTTCTCGAAGAGGGCCTTTGAAATGATCAAGAACGCAGGCGGGAAGGCTGAAATTGTAAATGTTTAGTGCGCTTTCTAATGCTTTTAAAATCCCGGATTTAAAGCGGCGCCTGCTTATCACCTTGGCGCTTTTGACGGTTTACCGTATCGGCTGCTACGTTCCCACTCCGGGAATTGACGGAAATGCCCTTGCGGAGTTTTTCAACCGCATCGCTAAGACACAGGGCGGAACGCTCTTTGGCATAATGAATATGTTTTCCGGAGGCGCAATGGAGAAACTGACCATTTTCGCCCTCGGTATCATGCCTTATATTTCTTCTTCCATCATCTTGCAGCTTCTGACCGCGGTTATTCCTGCGTTAGAAAAGTTATCTAAGGAAGGAAAAGCAGGGTACGAAAAGATCAATCAGTTTACCCGATACGGAACGGTATTTCTTTCCATAATCCAGGCGTATTTCATCGCACTCTGGCTGGAGAACCCCGCCCGTTTTGAAGGCTTACGTATCGTGATGAATCCCGGGTTTAGTTTCCGTTTGATCACGGTATTGACGCTTACTACCGGGACCATGTTTATCATGTGGTTAGGCGAGCAGATCCAGGAAAAGGGTATCGGTAACGGCATATCCCTGGTTATCACCGCGGGTATTATTTCCAGAATACCGACTGCTATCCACCAATTAGTCGTTTTGATCTCTCCGTTTAACGCGGCCCGCAGGCAGATCCAGCCGTTTACCTTACTGATTATGGCAGCACTACTTGTGATTGTCGTCTTCTCGGTTATTATGATCACCCAGGCGCAGCGAAAGATCCCGGTGCAGTACGCGCGCCGCATTGTGGGAAGGAAAATATACGGAGGCCAGAGCACTTATATACCGCTTAAAGTCGATCAGTCAGGCGTTATCGCGATCATTTTCGCGCAATCGATAATTTTGTTTCCGGCGACACTGGCATCATTTATTCCCAACCCGGGTTTTCAGTCCTTGGCGCAGAGCCTGATGCGCGGGCATTGGCTTTACACCGGGATCTATTCGCTCTTGATCATATTCTTCTGTTATTTTTATACCGCCATCGTTTTTAATCCCCAGGATTTATCGGATAACATGAAGAAGTATGGAGGCTTTATCCCGGGGATCAGGCCCGGGGCTCCTACCGCAGAATATCTGGATTTTGTCATGACCAGGATCACCCTGGCGGGCGCTATGTTTATCGCGGTCATCGCTATTTTCCCGGACTTTATAATGGCGACGCTTAAGGTGCCTTATTTGGTGGCTTCATTTTTCGGCGGCACCGGTATATTGATCACTGTGGGAGTGGTCCTTGACACTTTAAAACAAATTGAGTCGCACCTGTTGACCCATCATTACGAGGGTTTTATCAAGGGCGGCCATATCAGAGGCAGAAAATAATGAAGATCGTGCTTTTAGGTCCTCCCGGAGCAGGTAAGGGTACCCAGGCTAAGAGATTAGCCGCGAAGGTAACTTTACC
>CAYGZJ010000069.1:0-6194 GCA_964354335.1 uncultured Planctomycetales bacterium
CAAAGGAACGATAAGGATAGTGGCTAAAATGGTTACCGGAGAGACCATCTTAAAATAGTAGGCGATGCACCCGCAGGTCCCCAGCCACGCAGAAAGCGAGACCAGGCCTCCTTCAGCCAGAAACTTAAAGGGTTTAATTCTTAAGCTGTCCAGCATGAAAAGTGATTTAAACCTAGGATACAGATAAACAATAGAAATGACACTGGCAAAGGAAAGCTGAAATCCGATATTGAATAGCTGGCATGGGTCAATAAACAGGATAAACATAGCGGCCAGGCATAAAGAGTTGTAAATATCCGGCTCCCTCTTAATCAGATGGGCCACTAAAAAGAATATCCCCATTACCGTTGCCCGCACCACCGGATTTGATGCCCCGGTCAATAAACAATAGATAAGTAAACAGGGGACCATAATCACAAAACGCATCCTGCGCGGCAGACGGATCAACTTTAAGAATAGCGCGGAGATAAAGATTATTATACCTACATTAAAACCGCTCACCACCAGGATGTGTACCGTGCCGGACTTAACCATCGAATCATAAATAATCCGGGGAATATCCCTTTGCTCGCCCAGGACCATCGCCTCCAATACGCTGGCGGGGATCTTTGGCATATACTGCCGGATCACCCCCTGCATTTTAGCTTTTAGCCAAAAAGCAAATCCTTTCACGGACAGACCGCCGGATTTCTGGAAAATGACTGCCAGATCCTGCGATTCCACGCGCATGATACAATGTATCCCCTGCTGCAATAAGTAATTCTTTCTTTGCCACTGAAAGCTGGGCACCGGATACATATACCCCTTAAGCATCAGGCCTTGGCCGTAATAAAGGCCTCTGCCTCCCGCCACTTTCACCAATACTTTACCGCTAGAGCGGTAACCCGATTTTCCAAAATGTATTTCTTTTAAGTTGAAAACAAAAATCGTTTCCCCGCCGCGCTTTTCCGGAACGCTTACGATATTGCCTTTAACGCTATAAAAATTATTATTCTTATAGTAAATAAAATTGGAGACATGGGATTGCGGCAAGGCCCGTGAATTAATCAAGACTAGCGCCCCAAATAAAGCGGAAATGACCAACAGGATAATCGCGGATATTAAAGCCTTATCAACAAAGGCGGCGCAGAAAAACAAAATAATTACCGCAATGCAAAAAACGATCCAGAAATTCAGCGTGATTGCCTGTGCCAGGATTATTCCGACGCAAAAAGATACAGTTGTCCAGACAAGCGGCCGGCTCATCAGCGCACTACCAGATAGTTCTTAATTTTATCAAACTTTCCGGAGCTAATACCCTTGACTTCCTTAAGCTGCTCGACATCGCTTAGGCCGGCTTTTTCCTGCCTTAACTCAATGATACGCTGGGCTATTTTTTCCCCTATTCCCGGGACGGTCTTTAGCAGCTCTTTATCCGCTGAATTAAGGTCAATCTTACCAAAATCATCTTCCAGCCGGGCGATACTCTTAACCGGCGTGAATACTTTTGCCGCATAACTTACCCCCACCCCTGTCAAAGCCACACTAATCAGAAAAATCAGTACCTTACGCTCTTCTTGCGTCAAGCTGAACATGATTGCACCTCCTTCTACTATATCCCTGCAGTTAAGCATTGCGAAAGATTTGTTCCAAATCTTTCGCATAACTGCAGGGACTAAGTTCGGGCAAATAACTTACCCCACAGGGGTAGGCCTTCCTATCCGATTAAGGAAGGGCCTTACGTCGTCCCGTCTAGCGGGACTCCGTAAGTTATGCCCTCACTTAAATAGACGTATAGGGAGGCAAAATCTAACATAGAAAATGTAGGCCCGCTGCTTCCTATAAAGCGGGGTCTAACACAAAAAGTGTAGCCCCGCGAAAAAATTAGCTGTCAGCGGCTGACTTGGCTTGATTTTGAGCAGGGCATCCGAGGAACCGAGCGGGCATGGTGCCCACCAAAGGCATTTGGTGGGCGAGCGAGGTCCGCAGGCTGAGCGAAGTTTTGCCACGCTGGGGCAAAACGAGCGCCCCTGCGAGAAACAAGACAAGTCAGCCGCGGAAGATTATATTACGATGTTAACCAACTTCTTGGGGACTACAACGAAATTGCGGATAGGCTTATCCCCAATCCAGGGCTTAAGCCTTTCATCGGAGAGGACTAACTCTTTCAACTTATCTTGCGCTATATCTACGGGGACATCAATTTTTGTGCGCAATTTTCCATTCACCTGAACTACTATAGTAACCACATCTTCTACCAGCATTGCCGGGTCATATTCCGGCCACTTGGCTTTACATATACTTTCTTTATTACCCAGGATCTGCCATAACTCCTCGCTAAAATGCGGGGCAATAGGACTGATCATCAGCACCAGATTCGTAAACACTTTCTTATCCGCTCCTGATTGATAAATAGCGTTTGTAAGCTCCATCAAACTGGCGATTGCGGTATTGAACTTAAACTCCGCGTAATCATCGCTTACCTTCTTAATCACCTTATGCATGGTGCGCAGCAGCGCATCATCGGCTTTATCTTTGAGATTCTCCTGAACGCGCCAGACGCGGTTTAAGAACTTATTCGCTCCCTCGATGCCGCGGTCATCCCATTCTAATTCTGTATCCGGAGGCGCGGCGAACAAAATAAAAAGTCGCAATGTATCCGCGCCGTAATGCTTGATAATCGAATCCGGATCAACGATATTTCCTTTGGACTTAGACATCACCTCGCCGTCTTTTAAGACCATGCCCTGAGTAAGCAGTCTCTTAAACGGCTCCTTGAAATCGATCATCCCGAGATCCTGAAAGAACTTGGTAAAGAAGCGCGAATACAATAAATGCAGGATCGCATGTTCTATCCCTCCGATATACTGGTCCACCGGCATCCAGTATTTTGCGTCCTTGATATCGAAAGGGGCATTGTCGAGTTTTGGCGAGCAGAAACGCAGGAAATACCATGAGGAATCAAAAAATGTGGCCATGGTATCAGTTTCTCTGCGGGCAGCGCCTTTACACTTCGGGCATTTTACCTCTACAAATTCCTTAACTTTACACAGAGGACTGCCGCCCTCACCGGTGAATGGCGCATCTTTAGGTAGCTCCACCGGCAATTCTTCGTAAGGCACCGGCACTATGCCGCACTTCGTGCAATAAATCATGGGAATAGGCGTACCCCAATATCTCTGACGGGAAATCAACCAGTCGCGCAGGCGCCAGTGTTCCTGGATCTTTCCGATAGCGGTCTTTTCCATCCACTCGGCGATCTTTATTTTTGCCTCCTGATTCGGCAGGCCGTCAAACTGCGCTGAATTCATCTGCACGCCGTCACCCTCATAAGCCTCAGTCAAATCTTTAGCTGACGGCTGAAGACTGTTGGCTGATGGCTGAATAACAATACGCATCGCTAGCCCATGTTCTTTAGCGAATAAGAAATCTCTCTGGTCATGCGTAGGCACTGCCATGATCGCTCCAGTGCCATATTCCATCAAAACATAATCCGCGATCCAAATCGGGATAACCTCATTATTCACCGGATTGACCGCATAACTACCGGTAAATACCCCCTCTTTCTTGACCTCCGACGACGCCCGCACCACCTTGGTTTCTTTGGCCACTTTCTCGATAAACTTCAGCGCCTCTTTTTCCTGAGGTTTACCTTTTATCAAGTCTTTAACCAAAGGATGTTCCGGGGCCAGGACAATATAAGTTGCGCCAAATATAGTGTCCGCACGAGTAGTAAATACCGGGACGACTGTCTGCGAATCTTTAAGCTTAAAATATATTTCTACCCCCTGGCTTTTGCCGATCCAGTTGCTCTGCATGCTGATGACGCGCTCCGGCCAGTCATTGAGCTGATTCAAATCCTCTAAAAGCCTCTCTTTATATTCGGTGATCTTTAGATACCACTGCTCTAAATTCTTCTGCTCGACTTTAGTATGGCAGCGCCAACAGCCGCCCTCAATGACCTCTTCATTGGCCAGTGTCGTCTCACAAGACGGACACCAGTTGACATCAGAGCCCTTCTTATAGGCAAGCCCGCGCTCATACATCTTCAAGAATATCCACTGGTTCCATTTATAGTAGTCGCTGTCGCAGGTTGAGACTTCGCGATTCCAATCATAGGAAAAACCCATGCGTTTAAGCTCTGCCTTCATCCAGTCAATGCATTTATGCGTCCAGATATCCGGCTTGGTATTATTTTTTATAGCGGCGTTCTCCGCAGGCTGGCCAAAGGCGTCAAAACCCATGGGGTGCATCAGCTGATACCCCTGCATCAGCTTAAAGCGCGCGGCCACATCGCCGATAGTGTAATTACGCACATGCCCCATATGGATCTTCCCCGAGGGATAAGGGAACATCTCCAGAAGATAATACTTTTTACGCCCCGGTTCTGGCTGAGAAGAGAAAATCTTCTTTTCTTCCCATGCCTTCTGCCATTTTTCTTCGATTTCCTTAAACTGATAACCCATGCTTTACTTCTTCCTTAGTTTTCTTACTGTTGTCAGATTCATCGCATCCGCATCATCACTGTCTTTAGGAGTCTCAAGGATGATCGGTATATCTTTAAGCTTAGGATGATTGATTATCCGCTTCATACCCTCTTTACCGATATTTCCTTTACCGATATGAAAATGCCTATCATATCGGGAATCTAACTTGTCCCTGGTGTCATTCAAATGGATAAGCTTGATCCTTTCAGCGCCCATCAGCCCGTCGATCTCCTCCAGCATCCCCTCAAGCCCTTCCTTTGAACTTAAGTCATAGCCGGCCGAATAGGCATGCGCTGTATCCAGACACAGGCCTATACGTTCCTTGTGCTTTATGCCATCCAGGACCACCTGCTGATGCAAAAAAGTGTAACCCAGCCAGGAACCGGAACCTGAAGTATTCTCCAAGAGGATATCAACCTTGGCATGCTTCGTTTTCTCAATGATCCTGTTCAGGGCCGCGGTCAGACGGTCAAGACCGGCCTCCTCGCTTGTCTCTTTATGGCTGCCCATGTGCGTGACAATATAGTCGGCATGAATAAGATGCGCCTCAAGGATATCCTCGATGTAGGCTTCAATAGAAGCTTCATAAAGTTTCGGATTAGGCGAGGCCAGGTTGATCAGATACGATATATGAATAAAGAGCGGTTTTATCTTAGAGTCATGCTGGCGGCGGTTGAACTCCTCTATCTCCTGCGCCGTGAGAAAATCGTTTCTCCAGCGCTGCGGTGAACGCGAGAATATCTGCATGGTGTTGCAGCCAAGCGAAACCGCCTCATCAAGAGCTTCATAGATCTTCCCGACACCGGAAACATGGACCCCTAAGATCATAATAGTCAAGATTATACCGCAGTTGGAATTGACCGTCAAGCCATGTTGCCAATGAACGGATAATATGTTATGCTATATACATTCAACACCCAACTTTATAGCACCTTGGCAAAAATGTGCCTTTGCCAATAGGATTGCAAAGCACGCCTCTTGTGAGGCGATTGCCAAGTGCGTGCCTTGTGGCACGGAAAAGTTGGTGTTACGTCCTAAAGAGGACGCACCCAGCATACCTTATAGCTGGGGTGCAGCTTTCTGCTACACCCAACTTTATAGGAAAAGTTGGTGTTACACTTTCTGTGTAAGGAGGGTTAAAATGCTGCTTAGACAACAGGTGCTGTTGGAAGACTGGCTGGTTGAGTATCTTAAGCTTCTTTCCGAAAAGTATGATCTGAGCTTTTCCGAAGTGATCCGGCTTGCTTTATGCGCTCAGTTTAACGAAATGGTTACCCTGCTTTACCCCAGCATCAAATCTAAGATCGACAAAAAGAAATTCCTGAGATTACTGCAGAGTTCTAATAAAAACAAACAGTCGCGTGAAGAACTGCACAAATTTATCTCAAAAGTATATTTTGAGGCCCGGAAAACCATTGAAGCTCGGATGGCAATGGAGAAGAAAACAAAACGACGGTAAAAATACCACTTATAGTTACCCTATGAGATAGTTAATCAAAAGGGCGGATTAAAAATCCGCCCTTTTGATTTTGATTATTACTGGCGCTAACTTGAGTGCCACAAAATTTTTGCTTATCGGGAGATAACCGAGGCACTCCGCTCGCTACGCCCCTTGTCGGGGCGCTTAACGCTCGCTTGAGTGCCACCAAATTTTCCCTTATCGGGAAAATTTGGTGGAGCTGAGGGGATTTGAACCCCTGACCCCTTGCATGCCATGCAAGTGCTCTC
>CAYGZJ010000070.1:0-6159 GCA_964354335.1 uncultured Planctomycetales bacterium
AAAGCGGTCAAGGCTAGTGTTCGGGGAATGGGAGTGGCCGACATACTCAAGAAATGGGGTAGAAAATCTTTCTGTGAAACTAACTGAGCTCTCTGTCTGACTCCGAAACGGTGCTGTTCGTCTACAATTACCAGCGCCGGATTTTTAAATAACACCCCTTTTTGAATCACTGCGTGGGTGCCGATGATTATTTTTATTCGTCCAGATTTAATCTGGGAGACAAGTTCTTTTTTTGGCATCTGGCTTTCCAATTTGTCTCCAAAAAAAGCCAGTGACTGACCAGACGTCAAAAGGGCAATTCCTCCAGAAAATTCTTCAAAATGTTTTTTGAAGGTTTCATAATGCTGTTTTGCCAGGATTTCAGTCGGCGCCATAAAAGCGAACTGATACCCTCCCTCTATAGCGATAACAGTTGCGGCTGCGGCAACTACGGTTTTGCCGGAACCCACATCCCCCTGCAACAGCCGCTGCATTGCCTGTGGCAGTGACATATCGTGTTTAATCTCCTCAATCACCTTTTTCTGGGCAAAAGTCAGCTCAAATGGCAAAGCCGAAAGAAACCGCTCCAGCAATTTGCCATCTACAACATGGCTGATCCCCAGCTTTTCTTTCTTTCTTGATTTGCGTAAGGCCAGCGGAAGCTGAAAAATGAAAAATTCGTCAAAGGCCAGACGTTCATAAGCCTGCTTCTGCGCCTGAAGCGTTTCAGGAAAATGTATTTCATGCAGGGCTTTGGCTAAATTAAGCAGATTATTGCGCGAGCGGATATCATAGGGAATAAAATCACTTAGCTTTGACAGGTAACCATCCAGCGTTGTCTTTATAAGATGCCTGAAAGTGCGCTGCGTTATTCCTTCGGGAAGAGAATAAATCGGCACAAGCCTTCCGATATCAAGGCTGGAGCCTTGCCCGTGCTTTGACCCCGCCTCAGGCTCGCCGTTAGAATTAGACTCATCCGCATCAGAGACGATCTCAAACTCCGGGCTGTTTATCTGCAGCCTTGCTCCGTAGCGCTCTATTTTACCGTAGAGAATCAGGGTTTGGCCGACATGAAAGTATTCTTTTAAATAAGGCTGGTTAAACCAGACGCAGAAAATCTTTCCGGTCTCATCTGCGACCGCGACCTCAAGTATACTAAAACCCCGCCTGCGCCAAGAGCGGCGCTCACCCTTAGCAAGCACCTGTGCTTTTAAGGTCTGGACCTGCCCTTCCTGCGCCTTCGCGATGGAAGAAAAACTGGTGCGGTCTTCGTAACGACGGGGGAAATAATAAAGCAGGTCCTCGATAGTAGATATACCCGCCTTAATAAAAGCCTTTGCTTTTTTGGGACCTATGCCTTTGAGGTATTGTATGGAACTTGAAAGAGAGTTATCCACAGAATATCGTTTAACGTTGATAGGTTGCGTAGCTAGAAACGTTGATCGCATTACGTGCTGCACGCCAAATTGCAATTGTTTAATTATTATACTACATTACCCGAAACAGATAAAGCCTAAAGGGTATACTCGGGGGTTTGTTTTCCAAGGGGCTGCTGAGGTAGGCCAGGCTTTTGCTGCGGTAGCGGGACGATCTTACGCTTTCCCTGCGTCACTTCGATAGTGATCTCCTGCGATGAAATAGTTTTGTCCTTCATCTTGATCACTGCCGGAGGGATCTTTAGCTTGCCTGTCTTCATAGGGGCCAAAATAAAGGCATGGACAAGGATGCTCTTTACGCCTCCACCCGTAAAATTTACAGTCGAGGAATTAGCCGATGAAACCACTGCAAATCCCTCTAATTTCTGCGGCTGCGGGGGAGGAACTCCGGTTTCCGTAGAGGTGACGATGATTTTATAGGTCAGCGCCTCATCTGTGGAGATCTTTGTCTTATCGGTCTCGGACTTAATTGTGACCTCGGCCCGGACAGTTGCCACAAATATTAAGATAAAAATTGCGCTAAAGAGTATTTTCTTCATGACTTAATTCTGCCACAGGAAAGAACCTGTGTCAATCCTTTAAAAAATAATTTTGGTTGCCTTGACAATCAGTAAAATATATGGCATACTACAAATGAAAGGTGAAAGTAACCCTTCAACAAGGAGGCGTGGCAAGATAGCGAGAGCCATCAAGGCCTATCACCTACAAGAAAACCCCGGAAGAGTCGGGGCTTTTTTGTTTCTATTTTAGTTTTTTACCCGCCAAAAGAACAGAACCCAAATCAAACCAAGCAAAATAATAGCCCAAAACGGCACTGAGGACTTACGTGCACTAACCTTTGCTGCGGATGCGGAGTTTTCGTAAACCTCAAAAAGCCTATTTGCCCCCACCTTATTCAGTTTATAGGTCGCAGCTACCTGCTCTACCCAGGAAGGCGCTTCATCCTGAGCCATAATGATCATTTTTGCCGAGCCGATGGGATCAAGCGGCCTGGCTGCCTTTATCTCAGGAAATAAAGCCTGGCTGGTTGCGCGCTGGGCAATGCTGCCAAACGCCACTGCCAATACATCTATACTGCAATAGACGATATCATCGCTTGAGGAGTGCTTCTGGATCATCTCAGCAACAGACAAGAAATCATCCTCAACCCAGATAGATTTCGAAGTACCTCCTGCATCTTGACCGGGGAATAACATCCCTATAAAAGCGGACTGATTAAACGATAAACGATAATCAATTTTGCTGCCGTTGGGCTCCATACTGACTGTGGGAGAGAAAATAAAAACCGCTGCCGCTAACAAGCCCGCGACGCCAAGCGCATACCTATGCCTGCCGCGCAATCGAGCGTATAAACCATCCAAGGCTATCGCCGATAAAAGAATGACCGGAAAATAACCCTCTCCTGAGAAAAACCGATAAGGATAACTTAAGAACACCAGGCTTGCCAGAAATAAAGCTATAAATAACCAGTATTCACGCAACCTCTTTAAGCAAATGATTATCCCAAAGAATGCCAGGATATATTCAATAAGCTTAAACTGACAGAACCTGCTTTCTCCAAGAAAGAAACCGATTGTTTTTATAAACGAAAGGCTAGCTATCTGCTTGAGAAACATCGGAGTCGCCAGCAAAAGCGCGATTGCCCCTGCCCTAAACGATACCCTTCTTAAATCCCTGTTTAATAACCCGCAGATGACCACCGTTATCAGGAAAAACCATGATGTGCCGATATGCGTATAAAAACATAGGCTTAGTAAAAGCGCGGAGCGCAGGCTCTGTTTACGCAAAAGCCTATCCAAGGCAAAAATCCCCAATATCGCTGCCGCAGTAGAAGGAATATGATTGATCAGGCTCATGTAAAACGACAGCGATGCGCCCATCACTAAAATAACAAAAAAAGCCAGGCGCTGGGTAAAATGCCTGCGCATAAACGCGTTAATGACAATAAGAAAGACTACCGGCGTGGCTGTCTCAAAGATTTTGGCAAGGTGTACCGGAGAAATCCCGAGCTTGAGGAAAAAGGCGAGGATAATATGTAACAGCGGCGGATAGATATGTACCCTGCCTACCGGGGCGTACTGCCAGAAATCCCAGCCGCTGTAGCCTCCGGCCTGTAAAAAACCCCAAGCTGAGAGAAGATGATAATGGATATCAATAAGCTGAGGAAATATTGGTGAACGGGCGATTTGTAACACCGTAAAACCAACGATGGTTACAAAAGACAAGAGGTTCCAGGCGCTGTTGCGGAATAATCTCTGCGGCCACATACTCATAAAGCAGCCTCGACTCTTTTAGCTTCCTTAAAAAGTGCAAGCATCTGATTCTTGGTTTTAGCACGCGAAGATTTTTCCCTCAAAGGACGGACCTTGCGTAAGCCTTTTGTGTACCAGCTGAAGAACTTACGGAAGATCGTTGTTCCGATACGCTCTCCGTAAAAATCAATACAGCTGTCAAGATGCACAATCATAATCCCCATTATCTCATCCAGCGTCGGATGTGGCAGGAGTATTCCTTTGCTCATATACTCCTTGGCCTCCTTAAAAATCCATGGGCTGCCCAGGCAGCCCCGCGCCACGGCAACGCCGTCACAGCCGGTCTCATCGAACATTTTCTTTATCAATTGCGGGGTAAAAATATCCCCGCTGGCGATTACCGGAACGCTGACCGCTTTCTTTACCTGGCAAATAGCGTTATAATCAACGCTACCGCTATAGCCTTGCGCTTTTGTCCTACCGTGAATGAAAATCCCCTGAACACCGGCATCCTGGGCAAGGAGGGCGATTTGACTTGCGTTAATGGAATCCTTATCCCATCCCGCCCTGATTTTAACGGTGACCGGAACTTTTGTATTTTTAACGACAAGAGCCAACAGTGCGTGAAGTTTTTTTGGCTGGCGCAGAAGCCCGGAACCTTCTCCGCGCCTGACTACTTTTCTTGCCGGGCAAGCGGCATTAAAATCCAGCAGGTCAAAAGAATACCCTTTGTTAATAACCTCCAGCGCTTTTAAAATATATTCGTCTTCGCAACCAAGCAGCTGTACGCCCAGGGGGCTATCCTTTGGGCCTGTGCGCAGCATCTGATGGGTGCGCTTGCTTTTAAAGCTTACCGAACGGCAGTTAATCATCTCAACAAAGCCAAGCTCCGCGCCAAAAGAGCGGTTAAGCATGCGAAAAGGCAGGTCGCTGATGCCGGACATAGGGGCAAGGATAAGGTTTGATTTTAGTTTTAAGGAACCGATTTTTAGCATGGACTCTGTTGTGTTAAATCACAAATAACAAATTCCAAATCACAAACAATTTACAATACCAAATCATAATGATCAAGTTTGACCATTTTGGTCATTTAACATTGTGATTTGTTTGTGAATTGTATATTGTAATTTGGAATTTAAGATATAGTCAGGATCAGAGTATGAACTTCTGGTCTTTTATTAAGGGATTATTCTTTATCGCCTGCGAGATCTCAGCAGGCATCCCTTCTTTATTGAGCTTAAAATACATATAATTCTTATACCCTTCCACACCCGGTTGGTCAAAGGCGTTGACGTTAAGTAATTCGCCTTCAAAAGCCGTGGCTACCTCAAAGAAAAACAGAAGCGCCCCCCAGTGATAGGGAGTAACCTCGGGCATGATGATGGCGCAATTAGGCCGCGCCTGCCGTACCAATGCCCACTCTGTAGCCTCCTGCGCCAAACTCATCAGCTCGGAAAAACGCCTTCCCGCCAGAATATCATTTTTCCCAGGGATTTTAATTTCATTCTTGAATTTCTCAACCCTGATAAAAGTGATGACTTTATTGTTTTCTCCCTCGATATTGTTCTGCTGGATGGAGTGCAGATCATTTGTCCCGCGTGCCGAAATAGGCGTACGTCCGACATTTACGATATTATTGACATCTCTGACCCAGTTTTCCGCTCCGGCTGATACCTCGATCTTACGGGCGTATTTTTTCCCTAAGCTCTCCGCCAGCAATTGCACATACCAATCAGCGGTGGATTTCAGGGTCTCAGAAAACGGCATAAGGATGGTCAGCGGCTTTGCCTTGGTTTTATATAAAACCATATGCAACAATGCGTATAGATAAGCCGGGTTCTTAAACAGATCCTCTACCTGACAGCGCTTTGCCATTGCCAGCGCGCCATCCAACACATCCTGAATATCCACGCCTATGACTGCCAGGTGTAAAAGCCCCATATTAAGCTCAGAGAACCTTCCGCCTACTCCTTTTAACAAAGGAAGGCAACGGTAGCTTAAAGGGTCTTTACCTTGCTGCGCATTAACTGTCTTACGCAGGCTTCCGGTTTCCGGATCGGTTATGGCGACAATCTGACGCCCGTAATTTTTTCCGAGATTCTTTTTCAACCAATCCTCGACCACCATAAAAGCAGCCTTAGTTTCCGTGGTCTCTCCGGATTTTGAAATAACAATAACAAAAGTCTTCCTGGGATTAAGATTCTTTAGCAGGACGCTTAATGTATCCGGATCCAGATTATTTCCTTCAAAATAGATCCGCGGCCGATTTTTACGCAGCGGGGTAAAATCGTTATAGTAGGCAGGACAAAGCGCATCCTGCGCAGCTTTTAATCCTAAATATGAACCGCCGATACCCAGGGATATGATATTATCATACTTTGCGGCGATTTCATTACCCAGGCTTTGTATTGCCTTGATAGCCTTCTTATCCTGTAACGGAAGCTGCGTCCATTCCAGGCCGAAACGCACCCGGCTGCGGCTGTCGGAGATGA
>CAYGZJ010000071.1:0-6133 GCA_964354335.1 uncultured Planctomycetales bacterium
CCCCCAAGATCATAATAGCCAAGATTATACCGCAGTTGGAATTGACCGTCAAGTCATGTTGCCAATCAACAAATAATATGTTATGATTACTTGTTGCGCTTTCTGCTACACCCAACTTTATAGCACCTTGGCATGTAGGGTTACCAAGTGCGTGCCTTGTGGCACGGAAAAGTTGGTGTTACACTTTCTGTGTAAGGAGGATTAAAATGCTGCTGAGACAACAGGTGCTGATTGAAGACTGGTTGGTAGAATACCTAAAATTTCTGTCCGAAAAATACGACTTAAGCTATTCCGAAGTCATCAGGCTGGGATTATGCGCCCAATTCGATGAGATGATCAACCTGAATTACCCGGATATAAGATCCAAAATCGACAAAAAGAAATTCTTGCAATTACTGCGTAAATCCGAGAATAATAAGGATTCCCGCGAAGAGCTGCTGAAATTCATCTCCATGGTCTATTTTGAGGCGCGTAAGACCATTGAAGCCCGCATGGCTAAGGAGAAAAATAAGCGCAAGTAGGCCTTGGCAGAAACAGCTAATAAAAAAGGACGGATTGATTAATCCGTCCTTTTGATTTTCGTCGGGTGGCGCCGCACTCGCTGCTACGCGCTTGTGCACTCCGCTCGCTACAGCCCTTGTCGGGCTGTTTTACGCTCGCTTGAGTGCACTTTAAAATTCCCTTATCGGGAATTTTAAAGTGGAGCTGAGGGGATTTGAACCCCTGACCCCTTGCATGCCATGCAAGTGCTCTCCCAGCTGAGCTACAGCCCCGAGTATAGTTAACTTGTATTCGAGGGGCGTCCCACTGTCATTACACAACGAAGGGACAGCCCCAAACCCTGTTTAGTTGTAACCTTGGGGCGTCCTTCTATAAGCAAGCTATAAAGGACAGCCCTGTTTTATCTATTGACCTTTGTTATTTTAGAATATAAAATAAGCTACGTCAATATATTAAATCTCGCCGAAGTGGTGGAATGGCATACACGTCGGTCTCAAAAACCGATGAGCGTAAGCTCGTGTGGGTTCAACTCCCACCTTCGGCAAATACCCTTCGGGTTCTCCCGACAGTTAAACGCTTCGTCGATTTCTTCGAAATCTCCTCGCAACTGTCGGGATTAATTCGCCCATACAACTTACGTTCGCTTCTTTTCTGGCTATTCCCAAATGCTCCGTAAGTTGTGGGCTCATTAAAACTCCCTTCTTCGGCATAAATTTGCCCTAGTTTTCGTTCCGGCAAATTACCCCAGCGAGTGCATCAAAATTATCGAAGACCCCAGCATGGGGTAAAAGAGAATTTTGATGCTTCTTACGAGCTGGGGCAAATTTTTGGGGCGTTTAGGCAAGGGATAAACCAACAAACGGATCCCCCCCCTAATTTCCTTTTAGGTAATTTCTAACGGCTGGCTTGATCAGTTACGGCAAGGTAAGGCTTAATCGCCTGATAAATACGCTCAGCGATGATCTTATACCCGGAGGCGTTGGGATGAAGAAAGTCGCTTTTTAGGGAAGGGTTGGTCAGCACTCCCTGCAGGACCGAAGGAATGAATATTACCTGTTTCTCAGCCGCCAGTTTACGGTAAGCCCAGCGGTATTCCAACATAAAAAATCCCGCGCTGATATCGACCAAAGCCACCATCGCTCCTTTATTATGGATGCGATCAATCATCTGCGCGAGATTATTAACGGTATCGGCTTGAGGTATTTTCTTTATAAAATCATTTCCACAGAACTCGACAATGACCAATCGTGGATTCTTACTCAAAACATCCTGCTCTAAACGCTCCAGGGCCATAAACGTGGTATCCCCGTCTACCCCTGCGTTGACCAGCGGGATATCCGTCATTTTACTCATGATACTGGGATAATCTTCTCCGGGATTCGCGCCATATCCAAAGGTGAGGCTATCGCCAAAGCAGATAATAAGCTCTCCCTTGGCATCGCTGTTTTTGATCTCTTTTTTCGCGCATCCGGACACAAGCGTTACCGTCATAATAAGCGCAAATAAAATATTAATAGTCCTGGTCATATTATTATTGTTCATGATGCAAACGCAGCTGTCCGCAGGCTGCCTGGACATCCTGTCCGCGCGCCCGGCGCAACGTCACCACTGCGCCTTGTTTTACTAGATAATCCCTGAAGAGCAAAACTTCCATTTTATTCGGCGGCTCGGCATTACATTCCGCAACCAGATTTGAAGGAATAAGGTTGACCTTGCAAAGCTTAAGCGCCTGCATCATTGTACCTAACTCCTTGGCACTTTGCAAATCTGAATTTATGCCTTTAAGCAGTATATATTCAAAGGTGATCTGGCGTGAGGTCTTGCGGATATAATCCTTGCAGCAGATAATTAGGTCCTTAAGCGGATACTTCTTGTTTACCGGCATAAGAAATGACCTGGTCTTATCGATAGCGGCGTGCAAGGAAATAGACAGCTCGATCTGCAGCTTTTCCTCTGCCAGCCGCTGGATACCGGGGATGATACCGCAGGTGGATATGGTTATTCTTCTGGCTCCGATACGCAGGCCTTCAGATGCGTTCATAATGCGCACGGACTTAAGCACCTGGTCGTAATTATCCAGCGGCTCTCCTGTTCCCATGAAGACAACATGGCTTAAAGGATCCTGGATGCATTGCCTTTTTATCGCTAATACCTCTTCCACCATCTCTGAGGCAGTAAGATTGCGCTTAAACCCTAACAATCCGCTGGCGCAGAATTTACAGTTAAATTTACACCCTACCTGCGATGAGATGCATCCGGTAGTCCTTCCTTTAGCCGGAATAATTACCGCCTCAACAAAATTCTCATCGCCTAAGGCCAAAAGAAGCTTCTGTGTTGCGTCGGAAGAAGTAAGCGTTTTGGCAACGCGTACTCCGGATAAACAAAATTCCTGCTCCAGCTTGGCGCGCAGCGGGGCTGATAAATCGCTCATCAGCGAAAAATCCGCTGCGTTTTTTCTATAAATCCAGGCGTACACCTGGCTAGCCCGATAAGCAGGCTCCTGCCACAGGGAAAAAATCGCTTTTAATTCCTGGAGTGTCAACCCGTAAATATCCTGCATGGCGTCTTTTTTGTTGATTATAAAGAAACGGGGGCGCTTTTGAGCTTTTCCTTATCGATCTTTCCGACCCGGTTCTTTGGGAGGATGGCGGTGAACTCAAAATGGTGGGGGATCTTGAAATGCGCCATATGTTGGCGCAGAAAATCACGCAGCTCTTCTTTTTCCAGCACTTCACCCTCTTTGACCACAATAAATGCCTTGGGGACTTCACCTCTTAGATTGTCCGTAACCCCGATGACCGCGACTTCTTTAATCTTAGGGCAGCGATGGATGACTTCCTCGACCTCTGAGGCAAAAACTATCTCTCCTCCTACCTTGATCATATCTTTCTTTCTTCCGACGATATAATAACGTCCGAGCTTGTCGCGCCTGACCACATCTCCTGTCTTAAGCCACCCGTCATCAGTAACTGCCTGCCGGGTCAGGCCGGGCTCTTTGTAATAGCCGACCATGACTGCCTTCCCGCGGATCCAAAGCTCCCCATCCTCTTCCAGCCCCAGACTGCCACCGTCATCGTCAACCACCTTTGCCTCGGTGCCCGGAGGAAATTCACCGGTATGAGGGATCTCTTTGGTATTGGTTCCCGTCGGCAAAAACGTATTCGGTGCGGCAGTCTCAGTCATCCCCCAGCCGTTTAAAAGATACGCGTTAGTGCAGGAACGGTGAAAACGTTCCAACAATACCGGAGAAGACGGCGCTCCGAAGACTACGGCAAAACGCAGAGAGGAAAGGTCAAACTTTTCAAATTCTTTCAGGGAAAGCACTGCAACGTACATCGAGGGAACGATGCAGAATATCGTGGCCTTGTATTTTTCAAGCTCTTTCAGAAATTCCAGAGGATGAAAACGCTCCAGCAGCACCAGGGTGATCCCGAAATGCAGCATAAAAAGCATGTAGTCCAGGCCCCCCAGGTGCGAAAAAGGAATTCCCGGAGAAAGAAGGACATCTTTATCACTGGGGTGTATAAAATACTCGAAGGAATCAAGCGGGTTTTTCAGGTGGCCGTAGCTAAGAAGGACGCCTTTGGGGTGGCCGGTTGAACCGGAGGTGTAGAAAATCGAAGAGTGATCCGCGTCTTTAGCCGGCTCCTTTAGTGTCAGGGTATCCGCGGGTTGCTTTGCTACTACCTTGCTCCAAAACAAGACCTGGCTTTCATCCGGCAGCGCCTGGCCGCCATCCTCAAAGAATATTATCTCTTTTAAAGAAGGGCAGCGGTTTTTCAGGTTCATAAAATCAACGGTCTTTTTTTCTTGAGCTATCAGGATCTTACTTTCGCTATGATTAAGGAAATTGATTATTTCTTCTTCGGTAAGCATAAAATCCAGGGGAACAGCGATACCACGCAGAAAAAATATCCCCAGTAAACTATATATATACTCGGGGATATTCGGCAGAAAGATGGCGACTTTATCGGCCTTGCGGATACCCAGGCCAGAAAGGGCATTGGTCACCTTAAATGCCTGCGCCTGGAGAAGCGCAAAGGATATCGGCGCATCGCGGAAGATAACCGCAGGCTTATCCGGGTATTTTTGCGACTGTTTAGCGAGGAGCTCAATGAAATTCATATGATTAAATTCTACTAGGGTTTAGAAACAGTGTCAAGTTGTTTTGGTAAAAATGCTCTAGCGGTAAGAAGCGATAGGGCGATAGGATTTGCTCTGTGCGATTTTTGAGAAAGGAATGATGCTCTCCAGGTCAGGATAGAATTTCTTAAGCGCTTCCTGCGTAGTGCGCTTTCCGCTACGGTAAAGTTCAGTATTGGAAATAAAACTGACGGTTCCGTCAGCCTCGCGAAAGACACATACGGCATGAAACACGGACAGGCCCCTAAACTTAATGACCACGACCTCGCTGGAAATGCCCGAGCGCCCCAGAATAGATTGAGCCAAAAGAGCAAAGTCGTCGCAATCGCCTTTTTTAGCCGCGAAAGTCTCTTGAGGAGTCTGCCAATCGTCAGTTAGCTTAAGCTCGTAGCGGAAATTGCAGGAAAGCCAGGAGACGAGTGAAGCCGGGGAACGGATAAAAGAAGTCGCTTCGTTAAAAGATGGTTCCTGGGCGCAGGCAGAAGGGAAAAACATAAAAAGCCCCAGCAGCCAGAAAATAAGCATAGCGCTGGCCAGAAGGCTGATGTATCCTCTCTTTTCGCTTTTTCCGAAACAGTCTGTAAGGATAAAGTTTTTTTTCAAGGGCTATTCTCTTACTACTTTATCCTTCGGTAACCCGGCTACCCCGACGTAACGTCGGGGCCCGAGGTTTTGCGCCCCCGGATCTCTCCGGGTTTGCCCCCGCCATATTGCGCTTGCGGGTCCGCCATAAGGCATGGCGAATTTTCGGGACCAATAAAAAACCACGGTTCAAAAAGAGCGACTTATCCGCTCTTTTCTCCGTGGCATATAACAAAAAATGCCACGATCGAAAGGGTTATTCCATTACCCCTTTCTCCCGTGGCAATTGCAGAGAAACTTTCAAACAACACTTACAAAGAGAGTATACACTATTGGCCGGGAAATTTCAAGCCGCGCCAATAAGATTTTTTATCTTCATTTGATTCTTCATGGAGCCAAGCGCAACATCTTTGGTGATCTTTCCGTTCTTCAAGAGCGCTAAAATAGAATCGTCCATAGTGTGCATATTATTGGTCGAGCCCGATTCGATATAACCGTACACCTGCGCCAATTGCCCGGTACGGATAAGGTTCTTAATAGCCGGGGTGGCGATAAGGACCTCAGTTGCCACAACCCTGCCCTCACCGGTAGTATCCGGCAGGAGCATCTGAGTAATGATTCCTTCAAGACAGGAAGCCAGCATAGTGCGTACCTGCAATTGCTGTTCCCTGGGATAGACGTCAATGATCCTGTTTATTGCCTCCACGGTATCTGAGGTGTGCAAAGTGCTTAAAACCAAATGGCCGGTTTCAGCTGCTGTAATCGCCATGGATATCGAGTCCAGGTCTCTACGCCTTCCGCGTGCGTTCGATCAGCCATGGCAAGGTTGCGAGGCGTTCGGCTGCCGCGAAACAGCGCCATGATACGCTCATGCCCCGGCGCGACCTCGTTCTGCTGGCCTATGACA